>NZ_JBHVDM010000057.1:0-43268 GCF_042802775.1 Nocardia sp. NPDC057455
CCGACCGTGGACACCGGCGCCAAGCGGCGCGGCCGGATGCGCGGGGTGGTTGGACCCAACACCTACACCGCCTAATTGAACTCCTGATACAGGGGGGGGGCCCGCTCGGTATTCCGGTGCGGGCCACCCGCGTCTTCGCGGCTTCCTAACTGCTGCCGAACATGCCCGGCCCGAACCCTTGTCCGTAACCCTGCCCGAAGGGGCCGCCGTATTGGTTGTAGCCCCAACCGAATAGCGGGTTGTTGTTGCAACTCCAGTTCTGGAACGGACCGAAATCGCACCGGTTGTAATAGGGGTCGTACCGGACCTGAGCGACCCCGGGGGTACTCGGGGTAGCCGAGGCCGGCATCGCCATCGCGGTCAACGGGATTGCGGCGATCGCAGCGGCGACGGCCACTCGGGCCGAGATGCGGCGTGCGCTGATTGTGGAGAACAACGTAAATCCTTTCGACTCTGCGGCGAGCGTTCCGCCCGCCATCCCCCGTGCGGGCCTGTCCACGGCCTAACCCCCGAGGACAGGTTCGGATCCACGGCCACCGCCTCGCGGTCGCGCTTACCGACGGGGCAACGACTGCACGACTTCACTCTTGCGCACTTGCCGCGAAAGGTCACGGGTGTTTCCTCCCCTGCGGGCCAAATCGAACCGCGGCATTAGGGGCTGCCCCTATGCGAGTTGCTGGTCGATCGCGGACCGGTCACATGGTGATTCACGAGGACGTCGGAACTCTCGATGATGTGAGGTCGCGCTGGTCTTGCCCGGTCGCCGGCTCGTTACTCGCTCGTACCGATGCCGGGGCCTAAGGTTCTCCCGGACAACGGGGTCAGGTAGCCGAAGATTCTCTGACCGAACGGATGGTGAGCCTTGCCCAACCCCACCGATATCGACCCGCACGCGACCGTCTCGAATCCGGCTTCGGCCGGTCGGCGTCCCGAGGCGATCCACCGCTTTCTCGTCCAACCCGCCGACGCGGGCATCGTGGGATCGGTCGACGGCGGCAAACTCCTCGAGTGGATCGACAAAGTCGCCTACGCGGCCGCGGCCCAGTGGAGCGGCCGCTACTGCGTCACCGCCTACGTCGGGAACATCCATCTCGACCGGCCCATCGCGGTCGGTGAGCTGGTCGAATTGCATGCCGGTCTGGTCCACACCGGCCGCACCAGCATGCATATCCTCGTCACGGTCTATTCGACCGATCCCACCCGGGTGAAGCCGGTGCAGTCGGCGCAATGCCTGACCATCTTCGTCGCGGTGGACGACGACCGGCGCACCGTCGAAGTCCCGCAATGGAATCCGACGACGCTGCTCGAATCGCAGCGGCACCGGCAGGCCCGTGCCCGCATCTCGGTGCGCAAGCACATCGAAGAGGCGATGGCCGCGCAGCGATACACCTCCGAGGGCACCGCGCCGAGCGCCACGCTGCGGTTCCTCGCAGCGCCTTCGGACATCAACTGGGGCGGCAAGGTGCACGGTGGCCGGACGATGCGGTGGATCGACGAGGCGGCGTACGTGTGCGGCGCGGACTGGGCCGGGCAGCGCGTCCTCACCTCCTACTTCGGCGGGATCCGCTTCTACCGGCCGATCGTGATCGGTCACGTCGTCGAGGTCACCGCGCGGTTGATCCACACCGGCCCGCGCAGCATGCATGTCAGCGTGCACGTCACCTCCACCGACGCGCATTCCGACGAACCCGCGCTGGCGGCGCACGGCCTCGCCGTGGTCGTCGCGGTGGACGACGACGGAAAAGCGCGAGCCGTGCGGCAGTGGGACCCGGTTTCCGGAGAGGATCGGGCGCTCGACGCGCACGGCAGGCACCTGATCGAACTGCGGTCGTTGGTCGAACCGTTCACCACGGCGAGCGCCGTGCCGTCCGACGCCGAGCCGAGTCATTTCCGGATACAGGGACCCGTCTAAGCTAGTTACCGATGAGTAAGTTCTTCGTGTCGGTCGATGAGGTGACCGAGCGCCTCACCGAGACCGGGTACCTCCCGTCCCTCGATATCGCCACCGCCGTGTTCCTCGCGGGCCACCTCGGCAAGCCTCTGCTGATCGAGGGTCCGGCGGGCGTCGGCAAGACCGAGCTGGCCAAGGCCGTCGCCGCCGCGACCACGTCCGACCTGGTACGCCTGCAGTGCTACGAGGGCATCGACGAGGCCCGCGCCCTCTACGAGTGGAACCACGCCAAGCAACTGCTCCGCATCACCGCCACGGACGACGAAGGCTGGGACAGCACCCGCGACCACGTCTTCACCGAGGAGTTCCTCCTCGCCCGCCCGTTACTGGCCGCCATTCGCAACCCACGTCCCACGGTGCTGCTCATCGACGAACTCGACAAGGCCGATGTGGAGCTGGAAGGGCTACTGCTCGAGGTGCTCGGCGACTATCAGGTGAGCATCCCCGAACTGGGCACCGTCACCGCCGTGCGCAAGCCGTTCGTCATCGTGACGTCCAACGCCCACCGCGAACTGTCCGAAGCGCTCAAGCGCCGCTGCCTCTATCTGCACATCGATTACCCGACAGCGGAGCTGGAGCGGGCGATCGTGCGGATGCGGGTTCCGGAGCTGGACGAGGCGCTGGGGGAGCCGGTGGTCCGCGTGGTCGGCGCGTTGCGTCAGCTCTCGTTGCGGAAGGCTCCGTCGATCGCCGAGACCGTCGACTGGGCGAGGACATTGGTCGCCCTCGGTGCGCGCAACCTGAGTGGCAGCGTTGTCCGCTCGACGCTCGGTGTGCTCTTGAAGTATCAGTCCGACCATCGCTCGGCGATCGAGGAACTCGGGCTCCTCGATATCGACGCCGAGCAGGGGAAGGCGGCACAATGACGCTGGTGCTCGATCATGCGGCCGGGTCCGATTTCGTCGCTCCGGTTGATGCCACGCCTCCCGCAACCGGGATCATCGTCGCCGCATCGGAGCCTGCCATGGGCGCTGCGCAACCGGGCCTCGTAACCGGACCAGATCCCACCCGTACCGGCGGCCGTGATGATCTGGCAGCGAGACCCAACCGCTGGACGGCCGATCGCCTGACCTCGACAAGTCGCGGCGAACCATGAGTACGGCGGAACGATCCGAGAGGCAGGCGAAGAGCCGTCCCGACTCGATGACCGACCGGCTCGTCGAGTTCGTCGGCCTGCTACGCGACCACGGAATCAACGCCGGACCCAGCGAAACCATCGACGCGGCCGAGGCGATGGTCGCCCTCGGAATCGCCGACCGTAACCGCCTGCGCTCCGGCATGGCAGCCTGCCTGCTGCGCCGCAATAGCCAACGTGCCGTGTTCGATCAGCTCTTCGACCTCTACTTCCTGACCGCGCAGCAGCCACAGTCCGCCGACCCGTCGACACCCGAATCCATCGAAGCGCTGCGCGATCGGCTCGTCCACGCACTGGCACAGGACGATTCGGAATCGGTCGCCGAACTGGCTCGCCAAGCGCTGACCGAACTCGGCGGCTACGGCGGCGCGGGAACCGGGCAGTCCTCCGCACCGGTCACCACCGCGTCCGGTGCCGGCTGGTCCTCCTACCTGACCATGAAAGCCCTACGCCCGGAAGAACTCGTCGATCGCATCGTCGCGGGCATGAACGGCTCCACCCGACTCGACACCACCGTTCACACCATCGAAGCCACCCGCCGCCTCGCCGCATTCCGCACCGCCGTCCAGACCGAGGCCCGGCTGCGCTCGGCGCAACTGCGCGGCACCGAATACATCGCCCGCCGCGGCGTCGACACCAGCACCGACCAGATCGATTTCCTCGGCGCCCGCGAACAAGACCTCGCCGAAATGCGCCGACTGGTCCACCCTTTGGCCCGCAAACTCGCCACCCGCCTCGCCGTCCGCCGTCGCAAAGCCGTGCGCGGCCAGATCGACCTGCGCCGCACCCTGCGCCGCTCGATGTCCACCGGCGGCGTCCCGATCGACCCGGTCCTGCGTGCCCGCAAACACGGCCGCCCCGACCTGGTCGTCCTCGCCGACATCTCCGGCTCGGTCACCGGCTTCGCCGAATTCACCCTCCAACTGATCCAAGCCTTGCAAGACCAGTTCAGCAAAGTCCGCAGTTTCGGTTTCGTCGACACCTGCGACGAGATCACCCACTTCTTCACCCCCGGCGAACCGCCGACTCCCGGCACAGCTGCCCGAATAGTTCGCTCCACGAAGGTCGCTCGCTTCGGCAGCTCCAACTACGGCGAAGCCTTCCAAGGGTTCCTCGACAATTACGCCGACGCGCTCGGTCCGCGCACGTCGGTGCTCATCCTCGGCGACGGGCGGACCAACCGCACGGACCCGAATCTCAACGCGGTGCGGACGATTGCCGACCGAGCGAAACACACCTACTGGCTCAATCCGGAACCCTCGCGGTCGTGGTCGACGGGGGACTCCGCAGCCCTCGTGTACGCGGAGTGCGTGACGATGCACGAGTGCCGGAACGTCCAGCAGTTGACCGAGGTCATCGCGCGGTTACTACCTGCGTAGGGCCGCGAATACGTTCCGGCGAGGGCGATGGCTCGCCCCCACCGCATCGAAGGCGCACCTGCGCGACTTCGCCATCGGATTCGAATGCCGGCTCCCGAATCACCTACCGAAGGTTGCCTGACAGGCGCGCTAGTTCGTCACGAGAGCGAATCGTTCCGCGAATTGCGACAATCGGTCGTGCTGCTCGTCGGCGGTCACCGGAGGCAGGTTTACGACGATCCGGGTGACGCCATGTTCCGCGAGTTGCTGGACCTGCTCGACCGAGAGATCGGCAGAGCCCCAGCGGGTGTACTCCAGGGCGGCGGGGTCACGGCCCGCTTCCGCGGCCGCCTTGCGCGCCAGCTGGATTTGCAGCTCGCGCTCCGCGTCGTCGAGCATTCCGCCCGCGAAGTAGCCGTTTCCGCGTAGACCGGCGCGGCGGGCGGCAGCCCGGCTGGATCCGCCCACGTGGATCGGAAGCTCCGCTACTTCGAGTGGTTTCGGGTAGCTGCAGAGATTGTCGAAGGCGTAGAACTCACCGTCATACCCGACCCCCTCGGGGCCGCCCGACCACAGCAGCCGCAACACATCGATCGCCTCGTCAGCGCGGCGACCGCGGGTGTGGAAATCGACTCCCATCGCCTGCGCTTCGCCCGGCAGGGCGCCGAGGCCGACGGTGAGCAGTCGCATGCGACCTTTGGACAGGACATCGATGGTGGCCAAGCGTTTGGCAAGAACCACCGGATGACGATATGGCAGCAACAGGACGCCGGTGCCGAGCAGCAGCCGTTGCGTAGCTGCGGCGACGAAGCTCAGGCAGTCCAGCGGATCGAAGTAGGGCGACGTCGGGGGCAGTTCTCCGGCACCGTACGACGCGCCGGGGTACAGAACGATGTGGTCCTGGAGATACAGGGCCTCGAAACCACACCTCTCGGCATGCTGGGCAAACCCGACGAGTCGATCGGGATCGGTCCCGTTGAATAGCGTGTTGTAGCTGATCGAGAATTTCACAAGCCACTCCTCTGTATGCGCATCGGCGGCGGAACCATCGGCGCAGTTCGGAGCTGTCGGGTGAGTCAGCACGTACGCGGAGGCCGCGATGCGGCCCGCGCGCTCGCTGCCAGCGCACCAGACTCTGCCGTCCGTAACACCTCGAACATGCGAGCGCTCGTCCCGGAACGATCCGCCACCTGCCCGACCGAGATGCGACCTCCTCACCACGCCAGCGTCGCAACGGTAAACCTTGTCGTCGACGTCAAGGCAAGACCGGGCGCAGTAGGATCTTCGTCGGCAACCTCGACGCAGCTCAGGCGAGCCGCGATCATCCGGCCGCAACGGCGACGATCCCGAATCGCGGTCGCGCGCAGAGCTTCAGGTCAGGTAGTGGTCGACGACTTCGCGACGCTCGTCACCGGACGCTCAGGTCACACGGCCGGATGTGACGAATTCCCACCGTCATATGTGATCCAGGTCATTGCCCGAGCGGGCGTGGTTGGGCATCGTCGTCACTTCGCTTCGGAAGAACCTGGTTGGAGATGCCTGAATGGCCGACCACAATTTTGCTTACGACCTCACGCTGGACGAGGCACGACGGCGCAGCGCCGTCGTCGCGGCGCTCGGGGACGACTGGGATCCGGTCGCGGTGCTCGCCGAAGAAGAGCTGGCCAACGACATGCTGTACTCGAATCTCGACGATGAGCAGCAGCGGATCTACGAGGAACTCGTCGGGGCCGGGATCCTGCCGGATCGGGCGACGCGCAAGGTCGCCGACTGATCCCACCGCCGAGTACGAACCATGACAGGCGTTCGGGACGCCGCCTCGTGACCTGGCTGCCCCCCGGCTGAGATTCGATGGATGCGCGGTGATGCGGCTCCCCGGCCATTTTCGAAGTTGGCCACGCGGCTATCCGAGGCTCGACCGGGGGGCTGAGCCTGCGCGGGAGCGACGGACATGAGCACCGCATCGGCAGGTAGGAACCCGAGACGATGTGGCGATCGACTCCCTCCGAGATCGCTGTTGCGACCGGTCATCAGGTTGGCTACGAGCCGACGCCGCCGGTGCCAGGACGGCCCTTGCCGAGCACGCCGCGCTGAATCGTGCCGCCACTGGTCGGAACGCCTCGGTCGTGGACTGCGGTTCCGCTCGGGCGCAAGAAGGTCCCGGCGGCCAGGACCACCGCGGCGCCGACCGCCGGGTACACCAGGGCGTCGGCGTGCCGATACCAGAAAGGGGCGTAGCGGCTATCGGTGGTGTCGCAGAGGTCATCGATCACCCGGGTGTCCGTTGTCTGGTCGACACAGATCCCGACGTGGATCGGCTGCGCGGTGTCGGTGGTCGGGGTGATCCGAGAAGTGGTCGTCGACGGTGGGGTAGTGGTGGTCACCGGTGGAGTCGTGCGAGGCGGGGACTTCGAGGTGGTCGCGTAGATCGTGGTGACGATCGGGCGAGGCGCGGCGGTGCCACCAGCCCCGCACCCACTCGACACAAGCGCCATAGCCACCAAGGCGGGCAAGGTGTACGAGACACGCCGCGACGCCATAGCCCGCTTCTGACGATCGCAGCCCGATGCGCCGCTCATTCCTCCCCTTCCGGTCCACCCGAAACCACGGTCACGAACCGCCCGATGCTAGCAACGAGCCAGAGCGCGCACGATCGATCCGCGGTTCGTGAAATGCCAATTGCCAGAATGTTTTTTCCCGCTCAGGCCCCAAGGATCGTCCCATGCCGAAGTACGCGCCGAACAACCGGAAGAACTCATCAACGCGAAGTGCGTGACAATGCGCGAGTGCCGGAACGTCAAGCAGTTGACCGAGATCATCGCGCAGCTCCTGCCGTGACTCGGTCGCTGAGACAGCGTCCTATCCGGATGCGACCCGAACTCGGTTCCGGGTGCGGTGCATTCGCCGATGACCGCTCGTTCGTCAGTACGTGGCAGCACCCCGCTGGTCCACGCGAGGCTGCTGAAGATCGCGCACCAGAACATCGAACCGCGGGGCACCCGGCCAACCCGGTCGGAGAGTGCCGACGCGATACCACCCCCACCGGCGATAGTTGCGGTACGCCCGATGATTGTCCGGGCGGACCAGGAGTGTGGCGCGCTGCTCGGGCCGGTTCGCGAGCAGTTCGTCGTGCAGAGTCCGTGCGATACCCCTTCCGGTGAACTGCTTGCGCACCATGACCTCGCTGAAAGCAAATGTGCGCGAACCGTTCTCGACCGTGAACACCGTGTGGTCACCTTCGTCGAGTCGCAGTCCTTCCCACCACGCGGTCTCGGCGGTGAGCGGCCAACCCCACGCCTGCCCGCAGAGTTCGCCATCGAGACGAGCGATCACCAACTCGAACGCACCCGCGCGGGCGGGATCGGTGTAGGCGTCGAACCGGTGCATGAACGCCTCGGGCGACTCGAACTCTGCGCCGGACTCGATCGCATCGACGTAGGAGTCCCGGAAGATCAACTCGACTTCGCCGCGCAGTTCGCGCGCCTGTGCGGCGGTGTAGTGCTGGAGACCAATGCCCTCTATCGGCCCGGATCGCTCGGGGCTCATGCTGTGACCACTCTCTCTGCCAGCTCATCGAATCGGGTCGTGAACTCCTCGGATCGGCCTTCGGCCGCGGCACGAACCGATTCGAGCCTTCGCAGGATGCGAGTGGAGGACACCGCCCCTTCGAGGTCTGCGAGCACCGATATCCCCTGATCGACGGCAGTTTGTACATCGCCGATCTTCGCCAGCGCCGTCGCCGAACCTGCGCGATAGCTCGCGGAGTTGCGGGCTCCGGCGTGTTCCAGCGCGAGTCCGTCGAACAGATCAGCGGATTTTGCGTGCTCGCCTAAACGCCCGTGGGCTCGGGCTTCGTGGTACCTGATTTCGGTGGCGTTGACGAAGCGCAGCCATGGCGGGCAATCCTCACGCGACTCGTGATCCACCGCAAAGTCGAATTCTCGCCAAGCTGTGGCGATAGCTTTGCGGTACGCGGCCCGGTCACCGAGAACTCCGTACGCCTGTGCCTCTCGTGTGGCGATGAGGGCATGGATGCGGCTGGGCTCGTGAGCATGGCCTCGCGCGAGTTGCCGGGCGCGGCCGGCGAGATTGAGCGCACGATGCGGGTTGGCCTCCTCGTTGCGTAACCGTGAGACCGCCAGCAGTGCGGCGTTCATGCACACATGCACGGTGAGTGGGTCGTCACCCGCCTGGTTCGCCAAGCTGAAAGCGTCGGCGTAGCAGCGGCGAGCGAGCGGATACAGGTCGGAGTCGTAGGCGAGCCACCCCGCGATGGTCGCGAGTTCGCTTGTGGCACGGATAAATTCGCGCCCGGCTTCCACGGAGAAAGCGCATGTGTCGAGCAGGTGCTTTGCGGTTTCTAGGGCTTGGACGGCGGTCTCCACCAGTGATGCGCCGCCGATGTCCTGTTCGCGGCGTCCGAGGTAGGCGGCGAAGTCGTTGAGCCGCCGCGCGTCGGCGACACCGATGCGCGGCGGAACAGTGTCGGTGTCGCCCGCCGGCGCCAGGAAGGCAGCGCCCATCAGAATTCCGAATTCGCGTCGCTTCACATCAACCTCGATTTCCGCCGCGCCGCGCTGGTCGCTCATATCCCTATCCAGGCTATCGTCCGCTGCGCTGGTGGGCAGCCGACGAATCAACGATGTTGCCGCCTCGCGTACGTCGTTGATCTCGGCGCGGAAACGGGCGCGCTGTTCGTCCGTGAGCCGAGCGAGTTCCGTATCCAGTGCGCTTGCGGAGTCATTGCGTACTGGCTTGTCCGCAGTGGCGCGCTCCCACTTGCGAATCGTCGCCACCTGAAAGCCCGTTCGCTCCGCGAACTGCTCCTGCGTCAGCCGAAGGGCCGCCGAGCGCAGTGCCCTGACCTCTACCTTCGTCCATTTGCTGACAATCATGCTCACCCCCTGTTCGCCCCTGCATGCTTGGTGGCGCAAGCGTATTACGTTCGTGCGGCTTTCATGTCTGGGATCGCACGCCGAACTCGGCGACGCTGGAGGAGGCCCCGCCGCCGGGTCGAATCCAGACTTTCACAGAGTCCCCGGCGGTGGGTGCCTACCACGTTGATCCAGCCGGAGGGACACCGAATGAGTTTGCCGAACGACATCAAGGACACGCCGTTGTCGGTGTGCCACTTCTACCGGACGGTGTGTGATCTACCCGCTGAGGTAGACCCGCCGCATACGGGGAGGATCGTGATTCGTACCGGCGTCGTGTGCGGATTCATGATGCCCGCCTTCATCGGTTCCGAGGTGAAGGCACAGATGCAGTGCCATGAACAGGAGACAGGTCCGATTCTGACGCATCCGCGCTCTCAACGCTGGACCTTCCTGGCGCATGCGGATCTTCCCGATGCGATCGGATTATTCGCGGAGATGTCGCGGTTGCAGGTATCCATCATCCGCAGTGGAGGGATGATCGCTCTTCCCGGTCCGGGCCGGCGCCCAGGTTTGTTCCGTGCATGGGTACAGCCGCCGCGCGACTCGTTCCGCCCGTCTGCACGCGCCGTGGTTGCTGCAATTCGGGAATGTGTTGTGCAGCAGACCAGCAAGCGGAGGGGGCTGGTACGCCATGCCGGATGACGCGCACGGGTGCGGTCCGGAATGCGAACCATGGATCACCGCCACTCATTGTGGTGTGGCGAAGTTCGACCACGCGACCGGCGAACTCCTGGCAGTGCGCTGCCCGTCGAAGACCTGCTGCGACCTTGTTGTGCCACTTGTCTCAGGCCGGATCGCACCGCATGCTGCACCGGTCGGTGCGGCACACGATCGGTGCCCATGGATCGGCGTTCGCGTAGTCGATGACCGTGCTCTGTTTCAGGCCGAAATCGCCGCGCCACGCCCAACCGACCTGTGCGTTCCCGATGACCGGTGGTCACAACCATGAACTCCGACGCCAGAGCGGAGGCGGAGATCGATGTGCTCACCGACGTGCTGACCACACTCGGCAAGGCCGCCAACACGCACGTCGGTCGTAGACTCGGCGACGCCGACCGTGCGCGCCTGTTCGCCGTGGTGCTGTACGAGTTGATCGTCAGTGCGCGCAACGTGGCCGGCCCCGACGCCGGACGGTTGTACGCCGCGCCGGTCCTCGATCCGATTATTGAAGGTCTCGCAGTAGCCGAGGAGGTATCACCGTTGGACCTGTTGATACCAGCGCTGCTGAACCTCCAGACCCCGCCTTAGCCAGGTGTCGCGGACGATCGGTCGCCGAGCATGCCACGCAGCGGCCCCAATGCTGTGACGATGCGTAGTCGCCGCGACGAGGCCTTCGGA
Source organism: Nocardia sp. NPDC057455 (assembly GCF_042802775.1). Taxonomy (NCBI): domain Bacteria; kingdom Bacillati; phylum Actinomycetota; class Actinomycetes; order Mycobacteriales; family Nocardiaceae; genus Nocardia; species Nocardia sp. NPDC057455. The sequence goes on from NZ_JBHVDM010000057.1 coordinate 10,720, forward strand.
CTACGGCGAGGGAGAGCCCGATTCGCCGAATACATGTGCTGCGCGGACTGTTGCTTCTTCGGCAGGCATCCGCCCGCCTGCCGACAGCACTCCGACAACTGTTTCCTTCGCGATCTCCACAAGTTCTTCGTCCAGCGCTGATTCGTCCAGTGCTTCGAAGACGACGAACGGAGCCAGGCGAAGCAGCCGCTTCAGGAAATCTCGCAGTATCTCCCGGTCGGTCAGCCCTTTCAGATCCATGCGTCGCCACACTCGCAGGATCGACTTGATCAGGTGCGGACTGCCGCCCAAGGCTGCGCGCCGCGCGTAGATCTGGTCGAATGCTGCTTCGCCGAGGACTTGCAGCGCCGAATACGGGTCGGAATCGGCTGGGGAGTACACGAGGTGCGCTCGCCACCACATCCTACCGAACACATGACGAGTGAGATCGGAGCCGAGGACTCTGTCGACCGGCGGTCTAGGATAGCGCCAGTGGGCGACGTCGGGTAGGACGATCAATGCCAGAAACGCCCACACATCGCCGGCAGCGGCTTCCGCAGGCGCGATTCGCATTTCCTTGTGCAATGCAACGGCGAGGCTGAGATCGAAGGAAACCTTTTGGCGGGCGTCAGGTGGCTCCGGGAAGCCGGACTCCTTGGCCAGGTCGATGACGATGTCGCGAAGGGATCGCAACTTCTCCTGGTCGACTCGGGTGCCACCGGTCGCAACAAACACCGCTGATTCGTCCGCGATCGCCCAACGGTCGTGCAAGTCGAGCGGGGTGAGTTCTTTGTACTCGGTTGCGAGCAGTTTCGCGCGGTGGCGGAGCAACCGAGGGTACAGAAGTGTCATGCGACCCCCTCGAAAATCTTCACGGCCGCCTGCAACTCGGAGGCGAACAGGTTCGGGGACTCTTGTGCTGCCAGCCGGATGTCCGTGATCGACCGGCCAGGAAACAGTCGGCCGAATAGTTCCTGCAGTGTGGCACCCAAGGTTTCATCAATGTAGTGGGACTCATCGCCGAACTCGGCGAGGCGCAGGGCGTGGTCCACCATGGTGCGAGCCACGTCGGCATAGAGCGCGGACAGGGCGATTTTGTCTTCTACACGCGGGCTGCCTGCGCGTTGGAGGGCTTCTGTGATGACGGTCTTTTTTTCATTGACGAGCAGAAGGAGAGAGCCCATCGTCGCCGCATCGAGGTTCGTGCCGATCTCCAAATGCCACGCAGCGCCGCCGGGAAAGTTTGTGCGGTCGAAATCAACTATGGCGACCGGGAATTGGGGAGCATCACCTTGGAGGCGAATCTGGCTTCGGTCACTCCACAGAACCGAGCCACCGCGGCGGGGTGCTACCGGGCGACCACCGCCGTGTCGGCGCCGCGCAAGTACCAGCGCGGTGTCTAACAGCACGACACCGCCTAGGTCCGCGCCCGGAAGATCGGCTCGTAGTTCAACTTCGCCGTTCTCGGGCACCGCTGTGCGCATCACCGTTCCTCTAAGTTTCGATCCGGTAGATGTCCAGATCGCGGCCAGCACGAGTTCGGTACTCGGGTCCAATGTCGATTCGGCAAGGACTCGGCGCAGATCGACGGTGATAACTCGGCGCAGACTCAGTGTTGTCTGATAGTCCCAATGGGGGTAGGACTCCGGCAGCGGCAGTTCATTGCCGTCGACCGACAGCAACCACTCACCTGCCTGTACGGCGGTCGGTGACGGCTTCTTGTAGGGAAGAACGCGATGGGCCATCAGCCGACCGCCTCGGTGTAGAGCACGATATCGGTCATGGTGTCGGCCGCAGGCTTCACCACGGCTTTCCAGATCTGGCCGTCGCCGCCTTCGATGACGTATGACGGCACCTGATGGATCTCCCCGTGTGGGTCCTGCCAACCGACGAGACCTGGCATCTCGGCACCGGCGGGCGGGTCCATCTCGAGGCCACCGTCACTGTTCAGGGCAACGGCCAGATCGACGGTGACTCGTTGCGGAATGCCTACCGGCACCCGGAAACGCTGCACTACCACGGCATTTCCCCACAGTTCTTCGGGCTCGGGTTCACCGATATATTCGATCTTCGGGCGTCGCCGCCTTTGTTTGACGAGCTTTGCGGGCTCGGCGAATGGGTCGAGGTCGGAAGGATCGGTATCTCGCGCATGCCCGGCCGAGTCGCCAGGTTTACGTCCTCCGACGCTCGCGGTGTCCGGGGGCTCCAACTCTTCGACCTCTTGCCGTCGTCCACTCGGGCGCCGCGCGGGTGTCGGCCGAGCGGGCGGCGCGGTGTCACCTGGTTTGCCGTAGTCGGTGGCCGCCCCGATGCCCCACGCGCCGCCCACCAGAGGCGAGAGTCGTTCGCTGGCCGCTCCGAGAGACACCCGAGCGACCTCGACCCCGCTACTACCACGCGGCCCGAACATCTCTTCGACAGCTTCTCTCATGCGTACGAAGGTCATCTTGACGAAGGAGTAGTCGGGATAGTCCAGTGACTGATAGTTCCAATTGTCATGAGTCGGTGGCTCAGCCGCCGCATATACTTCGTCCATCGCGGGATCGGCGCGGAAGACACCCGCATACGCGGAGTACTCGCTCGCGGGTTTGGGACCGGGCCAATACGTCACCACCAGTTCGGCCGGGCGCATCAAACAGACGTGATGCACCATGCCGTTCTCGAAGCCCGCCATTCTCTCGGCGTCGGTGGGTTCGAACCGCTGCGCCATCGACTGGTGCAAGGCAAACCGCCCGAGCAGCTTCTTCGGCCTGCGACAGTGCAATTCTTGTGCCTCGCTGCCGACCATCTTTCGATAGGCCGAGACGAACAAGCGCAGCGACTTCATCTCAGCGGGTTCCGGCACCTTGTACTCGATACCGTCACAAGTCACCGAGAACCGCATCGGAACAACGCCACTCCGGTGAGGCATCATCTTCGGCCACAGCTGGCACGTGATCGTCTCCGCGAGATAACGGGCTACGTTCGCAGGTTCGGCACCCTCCAGATCCGGATCGAGGATCACGATCGTCGTTCCGGTCTCGGTGGCCTCGAACGGCCGTAGTCCTAGTTTTCGGGCCATCGCGTCGGCTTCGGCACCGAGGAGTGGCTCGATCACGTCCCCAGATGTGTCACCCCACCAGTGCCTACCGGTATAGCGCCGTTCGCGGTCGGATTCCTTCGCGTCATAGCTCTTCCACAGCGCGGCCCCCATCAGGCGGGTCTCATAGCGACCCTCGTATTGACATCTGGTGTGCACCAGAATCGTGCCCGATTTCGAGACGAGATACAGGATGCCCTTGCCGAAACCGTAGGTGCCGCCGCCTAATTCCTGATCACGTGGTTCACCGATATTGCGAAGAAAGGCAACGAAATCACGTCGACTTTCAGTGACTGCATCGGCTCGCGTCGGCCCTCCGAGTCCTCGGGTTCCTCGATCCGAAATCGACAACACGCGGATAGTGGGCTGCTGCAATGAGTCACGTAGCGGAAGAACCTGCTTCGCAGGAGCCCGACGCAGCAGATTGTCCCTCCAGGCGGGTGCATCGGCAGCGCTGACGGTCCGAAGATCGATGCGATAGTCCACCGAAGCGTCATCACTGCGGCGAGCATCCCAGCTGTTCTGCACTGATTCACGCACCAGGATGGTCAGGTGGTCGAGTTCAGGCTTGCCGAGTTGATTTCTGATGCCTTCTGCGGCGCTGGCGCCTTCCGGCGGAAACGGTTGGGATACCCAGGCAGGCGGGTTCACACATGCTCCTCGATCATCACCCGGATATGTCGTTCCACTTGGCTGTCCTCCATGGGGCCAGGCGTGTCACCCGAGAGGTCGATCGTGTAGTCGACATCGCGCACATTTGCGGAGACCGAGGCTGCTGCCAGGTCGATAGTGGTCAATCTCGGAAACGCGATATCGACGTTGTACCAGCGCTGTTCGTCGACCTGGTACCGGGCATGGCGGTAGTGGTCGTCATCAGCTTTGCGGTACCCGATTGATGCCAGCTGATTGAGAACGGCCGTCTCGTCGTCGGATAGCTCGAGCACGCGATTGATCAGATCGAGGAAGCCGATTCCTTCACGCACGGTCGGCTCCAGCCGAACCCAGACCAGCCCCAGGGTACCGTTGGCAGGAGGCTCCAACTGATCAAGGCCGTGGATTCGGATCTGACGACCGTTGGTGCTTGTCGATGTCTTCACCTCGATGGCGCCCGCGTCGGTCGCGAAATCATGACGATAGCCCGACGGCCCTCTCCACAAGAGGTGAGCACTGCTGTCATGTTCGAGAAGGCGCGCCAGCACGATCAGTTCACCGAACAGTCCGGCTCGTTGCTCCGGACCCAACGGCGGACCAGGGTTCTGGAACAGCGCCTTCCACCGATCGAGTACTCGGTTGAGAACCTTCAGCGGATTCTCGGGAGCCGCCTCGGTGGCGATGAGTACATCACCGCACAGCGTTGTGAAGATGTCGCTGAGATCCGGACGAAGACAGGCCAGATCGGCGTAGTCGTGTCTCGCCCGGTCGTCATCGAGGGTCCGCTTGTGCAACATCAGGACCGGTCCGTTGAGGCCTTTGCGTATGTTCTGATGCGCTCCGACCGGCACGAGCAGGTGCCGGTTGCCTGCGCTGTCGAGCGCGGCCGCCAGCGACCCGTTCGACGTCGGAACGGGTAGCTCGGAGACGGCAACGACCGACTCCATCGATGGCGGGTGGTGTTCGAGGCGTCGCCAGTGATCGTCCAGCACTCCTCGGATCTCGGACGACATCAGATGTCCTCGGCTTCGAGGGCGCTGAAGTCCTCCTCCTCGATCTCGACGCCGGACAGGTCTGCCGAGACGTAGTTGGCCTCCCATGCAACGGTGCTGTCGTTGTCCTCAGGCTTTGGGAAGACCAGGCCTACTCCGATGACGTGCTCTGGTGCATTCAGCGGTTTACGGCTGAGTTTTGGCGGTTTTGGATCCGAAACCTTGTCGATCGGGTACAGCACCAACAGTCCGGCGTCGGGTTGCTGTTCGGTACGAGCGTCCTTGATCTCTTCTTCGCTCGTGCTGGTCGTGATGCCGTCGAGATCGAGGCCTGCGTCACGACGGCTCATCAGTGTCTTGATGTCGGCGTAGTCCGGGGTAGAGGTGATCGAATCGATCTGAGATCGAACGATCGTTCCCACGCCGACCTGTGGTGCGAAGTCGAACCGCTCCGTAGCTTCATCAGCCGAGTTTCCGACCACTGCGATGTTCCAACGCCGGAGTGTCCCCGCGTTCCGAATGCGCTTCTGGATGTATCCGGCCATCAGCTCCGCATCGCATTCCTGCGACCGCTCATGGAACTGGTAGTCGCGTAAGAAGTCCAGCACGGCGTCACTCGACACATCGCGGATGAGATAGCGACCGTCCGCTCCGCTTCCCTCGACGCGACCCACTCGTACGGCCTCGCTCACGAGCTGGCGTGCTGCGTCTTGATTTTGCAGCAGCCATTCGGGTTCCAGTCGGAAGTATCGGGTTTGGACACGCAGTCCGCCATAGGAGGACGATGCCGACACCGCGTCCTTCATCTTCGCTGCTGCCGTCACCCGCAGTGCGGGGTGCGTCCGAAGACGGACCGCGAAGTTCATCGGTGTTTTGCCCTCAGTCATGTACACATCGATGTCGCGACGCATCTCGGTCTCGACCGTCGCGAGGTGGCGGAACCAGTCCTCGAGTTCCTTGGTCATCCAGATGCGTGGCAAGTCCGCGTAGCCCTTTCGGTAGCCGAACCAGCGGCCCATCTGCAGCAACGTGTCATATGTGGAGACCGAGCGCACGAAGTAACTAACGGATAAGCCCTCGAGCGTCAGACCACGCGACAGCGTATTGCCGCCAACGGCGATCGCGACCACGGGACCGTTCTCGTAGTCGAGGCGATCGGTGCTCTCCGAGTTGTCCATCACCACGCGACAATCGCGCAGTACTCCCGGCAGTTCTGCCGCGAGTTCATCAAAGGAGACAAACTTCTCTTCGAACTCGGCGGCGGGTACGCGAGAGGTCTCTTCATCCCAAAGTGTGCGCAACTCGCTCCGAAGCACCGGATCCTCCAGGTTGCGTCCGACTTCGGCTCGCAGAGACAGCATCGGGTCTCGGAAGCTGTTGTGGACGGCGGTGCGCACGCTGGTGTGAATCAGCATGGTGCAATGTGGATTTCCGCCGCCGCGTACTCGACGGGCAGCGGTCGTCAACCAGAAATACAGCACTGCGCGGCGCAGGGTTTCCGTGACGGTCGGGTAGAAGCTTTCGGCGTCCGCCCTGGTCTTCGGTCGGACGAGTTCCACATCGCCATCGGGGACAGTACGGATCATGTCGTAACCATCATCGACTTCATTTGGATCTTCGCCGTCCAGCGCGTACCGGCCGAACAGCACCTCAGTACCGAAATGACCTTGCGGCTGAGGCAGATTCACAATGAAGTGCTCGGGATAGAGATCCTCTGCCGCAGGATTGATCAGCAGGTTCGCGAACGGTGAGGCTGTGTAGCCGACGTAGGCCGACTTCGGAAGCGTGTTGAGGATCTGGCGAATCAACGGATTGATCGATTTTGTCGCGACAGTCGCCTGGTCGGCCTCGTCATCGATGATCAGCGCAGGGCAATCTGCCAAGTATTCCGAAGCGTCGCCGAGCCACTTCACCAGTTTGCGTAGCACCGTAGCGTTCTTTTTGACGACACAAAGCACGTGGGTCTTGTTCGATTTGCCGAAAAAGCTGGCTGGATTCGCGGTTGGTCGGAAATCGTGATCGAGGTCGGTGATCTGGGACCACAGCGTGGGGTTCGGCTCCACGAGCTGCTGGACCAAGCGGGCTTGGGTCTGTCTGCGGAGGCCGTTGTGAATCCCTGCGAGCACGATGAACAGCTTGTAGCCGCGATCAGCGGCCTTGGCCATCACGGCGGTGAAGTTGGTGGTTTTGCCGGACTGCACGTAACCGACGACCAGACCGCGCGTCGAGAATGTGCTCTGCCGTGGATGCTGTAGAAGTGAGACAACCCGAGTCGAGGAGCCGTCCAGACTGTCGATGGACGTCTTCGACCAGCCGTCCTTGGCCAGCCCAGCGCTGATCGAGGGCCACAACTTGTCATCGGGATGCGGCCCGGCGTACCAGGTTTCGTAGTTGTCGATTACAACGGAGTGCGGCTCTCGCATCTCCTTGATGCGCACGACCTCTCGCTCGTGACGGTCCACTATTCGCTTGATGACGTCATCGGGCATGTAACCCAAGCGGAGCTTCTTGATCGCCTCGGCCGGCGTATAGGTATCGAGCAACAACCTGAACAAATCGAACAGCTCGTCTTGCTCGTCAATCACATCGCTCACCGGCATCTCCCACTACGTGCTACCCCTACGTCGACGATGGGAGGTTTGACTCCCCCGCGTTGCGGGTAACTGTATCGGCTCGATCCGATGATCTTCGGGTAAGTGGACGAAGTGTTACCCCGCTGATGTCAGGTATCGGTCGTCGACGCGCGTTCGCTACAGGAGCGCGGCGTAATCGCTCGGATCGGCGCAGAAGGTGTGGGCCAACGCCCGACCACCTGCGTAAGCAGTCAGACGAACAGCTGCCCGACTCGCGCGAAGTGGTCCAGCGGCGCTGAGTCACGGGTGTCGATCCATGGACGATCGACAACCTTTCGCGCATCCTCGTGACTCACTTGCTTCCCCAGGGCAGCAGACAGGACATGCAGAGCGAGTACGGGTGGGATCGCATTGCCGATCTGCTGAGCGATGTCGTTGCCCGACCAGGGATAGTCGAGCGGGAAAGTCTGAAGTCGTCCCGCCTCGGCCAAGCTGAACCGGGGGCTCGCGATCCCCGCGCCGTCGACGATCTTGTTCCGAGACACCTTTCCGGTGATCGTGGCCGATGGCTCTCGAGAATGGCGACGACCTCGTAACTTGGGGTTGCCGCCTGTGCCGTAGTTCGAGACGACGTGGAATTCGTATCCGCGATTCAGCGCGGCGTCCATCGTCTCCCAGGGGAGGAGATCGGAATCACCCGCTGTGCGTTCGACACCTTTGCGGTACGGCCGGTGGGTGGCTTCCGGGAGTTTGCGCTTACCTTCGAGGCTGGCGATCAGGATGGCTCGACGCCGAGTCTGTGGAACGCCGAACTGTTCGGTGCGCAGTACGTCGCAGGTGACGTGATACCCCAACTTCTCCAGAACGGTGCCCATCGCTTGCCATATAGGCAGCACTGCCGGAACCTGTTCCAGCACAATGGCTTTGTATGGATCTCCACTGCTATGTGCGGCCAGAGCCCATCGCAAGGGCTCGAGTACGAGACCGGTTCGCTCGTCCTGCAGGGTCGCCAGGTCGGCGGAAACGTCCTCTTCGTTACCCATCCGGACGACGTACCGCAGGACCTCGTCCAGTGCCTTTCGGCCCGCCCCGGTGCCGGCGACGGTGAACGTCTGGCAGGGCGGGCCCCCGGCTAGTATCCAGGCGTTCGGCGCTGTCTCGGGTCCGAATCCACGTACATCGTGCGGGCGATCGTTCAGACCGGCAGCCGACCTTGTCGCGCAAGCGTTCTTGTCCCACTCGAACCCATAGACGCTCAGGCCCAACCATCGTGCCGCCACATCGAGCCCCCCGGGTCCGGCGAACAGGTCGATCATGTCGACCTGACGGGGCATCGGTTGCTGGTGTGGATCGGAGGGCATGACTCGCGATCTTAGCGGCGTGACGTGGTCTGCCAACCCAGTGCTCAGTAGTCGATCAACGCGGCCCGCAGGGCAAGGCCGACCGCGAACGCCGCGGGTGGGGGGGTCGCATTTCCCACCTGGCGATATCGCGCTGTCTTGCCACCTTCGATGCGCCAATAAGAGGGGAACCCCTGCAATGTAGCGACTTGATCAATGGTGAGTTTCACCATGCGATCGGAACCGAGGGTCGGACTCCAGACGAAGTCGGCAGCTGGTAGCTCGTCGCCGATCGATCGAGCGTTGACGCCGATTCTCGCCCAAGCTCGAACAGAGCCCTGAGGCCCGAGGTCTCCACCGCCGCGATCCCATGAGCCACCGACGATGGTCGGTGCGATCTCGTTCGCCTGTGCAGCCCACTCGTCGACCTGAGGCCAGCCGCGTGCACCCATGGACGGCCGCAACACCGTGCCGACGGTCAAGTTCAAGCTCGGAGGCGGAGCCGTCAGACTCATTTCGAAGCGTGTGATGCCGCCATCGCGCAAGGCGGCCAGCATACCCAGCAGTCGGTGCTGAGGTACCCCGAAGTCACGCGCGTCGACCACCAGCCAGCGGTACTCGTAACCAGCGGCATCGAGATACTTTTCGACGCATGACCTGCTCTCACGGTATTCGGGTCGAGTGACCATGTCGGGCACGTTTTCGATCAGCAAGGCGCGGGGTCGCAGTTCGGATGCCAACCGCCCCGTTGACTCGAGCAACTCCAATTCCCAGCCGCTGCCGCGCTGTCTCGATGCCGTTGCCGCAGATTTCACTCTCGGGAGGCCGGCGGCCAAGAGATCAATCTCTGTCGATCGCGGGAGATCGAACTGCGGTTCGAACTTCAGCAGGTCTTTGTTGAGGACATTCCAGTGAGGCCGATTCGTCCGCAGCGTCGCGCACGCGACGTCGCGATTGTCGAGAAGCAGGATGGGGTCGAATCCCGCCTGCTCTAGGCCGAGCGCGAGTCCGCCGGCACCCGCACAGAACTCCACCGAACGCATTCGCCGACCCGTGGGCACCACTCGAAAATCGTTGTGTTCTGCGTTGGACAATGCCTACCTCCCCGCCTGGTAGATGTTCTCACTCAGGATAGTGCGCAACTGTGACCACCCGTTCCGCTGCTCGGAATCGAAGGCTTGCACTACTCGAGGACTCAGTGTCCTTGCCGGTAGTGCGGGCGAGCCCTCGGACGTGCGTGCGTATGGCGGCGCTGCAAACCAGCGCTTCGTGGTCGTTGGGGAGAGGTCTCGTAGTCCTGATCGGACGGCGATGGTCGTGGGGACATCCACAACAAGGGGCTGACGTTCAGCCCGACGGCGGGGTCTGCGCCGCGGTCCGCAGCCGCACCGTCACCGGAAGATGATTCACCTCCAACGTGGCCCGCGCGACCTCGTGCACGCCGACTCCCGGAGTCAGCTCCAGCCGCGCCCGTGCAACTACCGTAGCCAGAATGGTGACCGCTTCGTACCACGCGAACGGCTCGCCGATGCAGTTTCGGTTGCCGAGGCCGAAGGGCTGATACACCCCGGACCGGGTCACGGTCTTGCGGTATTCCGGTGTCCATCGGTTCGGGTCGAACCGTGCCGGATCCTCGAAGTACTTCGGGTTGTTGTGCAGTGTGTACGGCGAGTAGAACAGCGTGGTGCCCGCGGGCAACGTGACTCCGGCGAGGTCGATTTCCTCGATCGTCTCGCGCGTGCCGAGCCAGGTCGGAGCGTATCGGCGCAGCGTCTCCGCCATCACTCGCTCGGTGTATTCGAGACGCTCAATGTTGTCGGCGGTGACCGGGCCGCCGCGTAAGACCTCGGCCACTTCCTCTTCGACGCGCTCCCGCACATCCGCTCGCCGCGCCAGCTCGTAGAAGGCGAAAGCCAAGGTGTTGGCGGTTGTGGCGAACCCTGCGGCATAGAGCGTCATCACTTCGTCGTGGAGTTGACGGTCGGTGAGCCCGGTGCCGTCGTCGAAGCGGGCGGCGAGCAGCATCGATACCAAGTCGCCGTAATCGGTTTCGCTCGCTCGGTATTCGGCGATGATGCGGTCGATCGCATCGGAGAGCCTGCGCACTGCGGCGTCGAACGTGCGGTTGCGCAGCGGTACGTGCGTCAGCCACGGCATCATGGTGCGTTTCGGTAGCTCGTCGACGATGATCGGGAACGAACGCAGCGACTCGGTGATCACCTCTTCGCCGAGTTCGCTGGCGAACAACGCCTTTGCGACGATTCGCATGGCCAGCACCCGCAACCGGTCGTCGAGCTCCAATCGGGCGCCGTCGCTCCAGCTGTCGACCATGGCGTCGGCTTCTTGCTGCATGGTTCGCACGTAGCCGGCGATTCTCTCGTAATGAAAGGCTGGTGCCATCAGACGGCGATGGCGCAGATGCTTGGGCTCGGCCGACACCGACAGGCCATCGCCCAACAGCGCTCGCATGGCTTCGAAGAACGCCCCCTTCTCGACGCTGTGCGCCGCCTTGCCGCGCAGCACCGCATCGATCAGCTCCGGCGCGGTCAGCAGGTAGGCGTCTCTGCTGCCCAATCGAATTCGCACCAACGGTTCCGGTGACCGGTGCAGTTCGGCGAAGAACTCCAATGGCCTGCGTCGGAGGGCCAGCCCGTGACCGACGACCGGCCACGCTCGCTGGACAGGGCGGCCGACAACCGTATGCGTACTCATGGAGGCCCCTCGTAAGTTCCTGTGCCATCTTCGCTCAGCAGTTCGTGTTTGTCGCGTCCGTCGACGAACATCGAGCAGCAGATATCGGGATGAGGTCGGGCGGGAGTTGCGGAATGAGTTTCAGACTGGCGGCGTATGCCGTATGCATCGAGGATGGGCGGGTGCTGCTCGCCCGTCACGTACCGCCCAGCGGCGAGAGCAACTGGACTCTTCCAGGAGGCGGTGTCGAGCACGCGGAGGATCCGTTCCACGCGGTGACCCGGGAGCTTGCTGAGGAAACCGGCTGCCACGGGGTAGTCGAACGTCTGCTCGGCGTGGACTCGAGGGTGATCCCCGCGGCCGCCGCGCGTGCCGGAGTCGAGCACCAGAACGTAGGCATTTTCTACCAGGTCCGCGTCACCGGCGGCCGACTCCGGCCTGAGCCCGACGGTTCGACCGCCGAGTCGATCTGGACTCCGATCCCCGACGTCGCGTGCCTGCGCCGGTCATCACTCGTCGATATCGGTCTCGCCTTGGCGCAGACCCTTCCGGCGACCGGCCACGTCGCTCCCGTCCCGGTCGGCGGTTTGATCCGGCATTGAGGTGCAGCCGCTTCTCGGATCGTCTCGGTTCGAGAGATCTCGGCGACCTCTCAGCGCCGAACTTCCGCTGTCTCGACAGCCCGGCCTTCCCGCCGCGACAGCTCGCACGCCTCGGCGATATAGAACGCCTGCAATGCGTCGACCGGTGTGCAGGGATTGTCGAGCTGACCGGTCGCGACTTCGATGAACGCCGACAGTTCATCGGCGTAGGCCGGACGGAACCGTTCCATGAACCCCGCATAGGGACGGTAGGGGGAGGGGCCGTGGCCGGGTTCGACGGAAGTCAGGGGCGCTCGGTCGTCCAGCCCGACGATCGCGTTTCCCTTCGAGCCCAACGCCTCCAGTCGCACGTCGTACCCCGTCCCGTTGTAGCGGGTCAGGGACACGGTGGCGAGGGTTCCGTCGTCCAGACGCAGTAGCACTGAAGCGGTGTCGACGTCGCCCGCTTCGGCGAAGAATGACGCACCCCGATTCGCCCCGAGCGCGTAGACCTCGGTGATCTCGCGTCCGGTCACCCACCGGATGATGTCGAAATCGTGGACTCCGCAGTCGCGGAAGATGCCGCCGGAGCGCGCGATGTATTCGGCGGGCGGTGGGGCCGGGTCGAGGGTCGTCGCGCGCAAGGTGTGCAGCCAACCGAGTTTGCCGGAGCGGATCGCTTCGCGCGCCGCGCGGTAACCGGCGTCGAAGCGGCGTTGGAAGCCGATCTGGACGGGGACGGGGGAGTTTCGGGTGTGGTCGATTACGGCGAGGGTGCCGGTGACGTCGGCGGCTACGGGCTTCTCGCAGAAGACGGGGATGCCCGCGTCGACGGCGCGGATGATGAGTTCGGGGTGGGAGTCGGTGGCGGTGGCGATGATCAGGCCGTCGAGGTCGGCGGCGAAGAGGGTGTCGAGGTCGGGAACGAATTCGACGCCGAGGTCGGTGGCGGTGGTGCGGGCGCGGGCCGCGTCGGCGTCGGCGACCAGAACGGTGGCCACGTTGGGCGATCTCCGCAGGGTTTCGGCGTGTGCGGTGCCGATGCGGCCGGTTCCGGCGAGGCCCAGCGTGACGGCTCGGTGGGAGGACATCGGCTCTCCTTCGTAGGAATCGCGGCGGGCCTCAGCGGCCAGGGGCGGTCGTGGTGGAGCGGACGACGAGCGAGGGTTCCAACCGGCGACGGACCGGCGTGGCGCGGCCGTCGCGAAGTCGTTCGGCCAGCGCCTCGATCGCGAGGCGGCCCATCTGGATGCGGGGCTGATCGATGGTGGTCAGCGCGACGTGACGCAGGGCGGCCAGCGAGGTGTTGTCGTAGCCGACCACCGAGACGTCTTCCGGCACTCGCAATCCCGCTTCTTGCAGCGCGGACATCGCCCCGACGGCGTTGAAGTCGTTGCCGCACACCAGCGCGGTGGGAAAGTTGTCGCGGGAGAACAGGTTCAGTAGTTTGCGCACCGCGGCCGTGCCGGCGGAGTCGGTGTGCTCGCTCGGCACGACCATCGGTTCCAGGCCGTGACGTTGCATGGCGGTCCGGTAGCCCTTGCGTCGCGGCGCGGAGGTCCACGCGCCGCCGCCGTCGAGGTGGACGATGCGCCGGTGCCCGAGCGAGACCAGGTGATCGACGGCGAGGGCGGCGCCTGCCTCGCCGTCGTCATTGACCGTGTCGATGCCTGCGACGGTGGAGGGGCGCGACACCAGCACGAGCGGAGCCTGCTGCGACGCCGCGCGAATCGCGGCGGCGGGCAGGATGGGCGACAGCAGGATGACGCCTCCCGGCCGGAACGAGAGCAGGCTCGCCAACGCGGTGTGTTCGCGTGCGGCGCTGCGCCGGCCGGTATTGAGGATCAGTTCGAGGCCGGATTCCTGCGCGGCGGTGTCCATGCCTTCGACGACGTCGGCGAAGAAGGCGTTGCGCAGATCGGAGACCAGCACGCCGACGATGCTGGAGGTCCGGCTGGCCAGTGAGCGGGCCAAGATGTGCGGTTGGTAGCCGAGGTCTTCGGCCGCGGCCAGCACGGCGCGGCGGCGGTGCTCGCTGACCTTCGGCGAGTTGCGCATGACCAGCGAGACGAGGGCGCGGGAGACGCCCGCGCGCGCGGCGACGTCTTCCATGGTCGGTCGAGCCACGGCGCCTCCGTTCCGCGATCACCTGCCCCTGCCGGACGGACGATACGCGGTGTGTCCGAGGGGATCAATAGAGCGCTCCAACCGTTCTCCGCCGTCCGCGAACGCATCGCAAAAGCCGTAATAACCGCTGGTAGAACCGCTTTGGCCAGCACGCCGCACCCTCTTGACACACTATGACCCGCGTTACATAGTTGGAGCGCTCCAACTACAGCGGCGTCAACTCGATATCGAAGGTCGGAGAAGTGCCGATGACCGAATCCCTCCATTCGCTGCGCCTCGCGGCCGCGCCGATCTCCTGGGGAGTCTGCGAGGTCCCGGGCTGGGGTCACCTGCTCGACGCACGCACCGTTCTGTCGGAGATGGCCGCGCTCGGCCTGTTCGCCACCGAACTGGGGCCACCCGGCTACCTGCCGCGCGACCCGAGCGAACTGCGGCGACTGCTCGCGGCCTTCGGTATCACCGTGGTCGGCGGCTTCCTCGCCGTCGTGTTGCACCGCGACCGGCACGATGCCCTCGCTCGGGCGGAGGAGACCGCCGCGCTGCTGGCCGCCGCGGGCGCGGAAGTGCTCGTGCTCGCCGCCGCGACCGGACTCGGCGGATACGACGATCGCCCGCGACTCGACGACTCGCACTGGCGCGCCGTGATCGACACCGCCGCCGAGATCCGCGATGCCGCCGCCGCGTACGGCCTGCGCACCGTGCTGCATCCGCATGTCGGCACGCATGTGGAGCGCGAAGCCGAGGTCGAGCGGTTCCTCGCCGACTCCGATCTCGACATCTGCCTGGACACCGGGCATCTGCTCGTCGGCGGCACCGACCCGGTTCGGCTCGCCCGGCGGCACACCGAGCGAATCGGGCACGTTCATCTCAAGGATGTCCGCGGCCCGCTGGCCGATCAGGTTCGCGGCGGAAAGCTCGAGTACAGCGAGGCGGTGCGCCGTGGGCTGTACGTCCCGCTGGGCGAGGGGGACGTCGACATCGCGGCACTCGTGCGCAGCATGCGGAGCGCGGGGTATCGGGGCTGGTACGTCCTGGAGCAGGACGCCGCGCTGCGCCCACACGCCTCGGCGGCGAAGCCCAGCGGCGACACCGGACGAAGCCTGCGGTTCCTCGGTGACATCGCGCTCGCCACGGCCGGGATCTAGGGGATGAGGATGTTCTCGCGATCACGACGCGGCGCGACCGCGCGTCACCGGACCCGCCTGCTGCCGTGGATCGCCGCGGCCGCTCTCCTGGCCGCGTGCAGCGGCCCCGGCGCCGACGCGCCCGCCCCGTCGCAGGCGCCGACCGAGGTCGGGACAGTGCGATCGGTCGCGGTGGTGACCCACGGCAGTCCGGGTGACGCGTTCTGGAATGTGGTCAAGAACGGTGCGGAGGCCGCGGGCAAGGATTTGGGGATCCGGGTGGAGTACAACGCTTCCGGTGATCCCGGTCAGCAGGCGAAGCTGATCGACAACGCCGTGGCGCAAGGCGTCGACGGTCTCGTCGTGTCTATGGCCAATCCCGAGGCACTTCGCCCGTCGGTCGAAAAGGCCCTTGTCGCAGGCATTCCGGTGGTGACGATCAACTCGGGCGAGTCGGAGAGCGCGGAGTTCGGCGCGTTCGTCCATGTGGGGCAGAGCGAATCGCTGGCCGGGCAGGCCGCGGGAAAGCGGCTCGCCGAGGCCGGGCGCGGGAAGATGCTGTGCGTCATCCACGAGGCGGGCAATATCGGCGCGAACGAGCGCTGCGCGGGCGCGACCAAGGCGTTCGGTGTCGCGACCACGCTTCAGGTGGACATCAACAACCCGACCGACGCGCAATCGAGGATCAAGGGCGCGCTGGAAGCCGACCGGTCCATCGACGCGGTCCTGACGCTCAACTCCCAGGTCGCCGCGCGAGCCGTCGACGCCGTCCGGGAGGCCGGCTCGCCCGCCACCGTCGCGACCTTCGACCTGAATGCCGATGTGGTGGAGTCGATCAGGGCGGGAAAGCTGCTGTTCGCGGTCGATCAGCAACAGTACGAGCAGGGATATCTGCCGATCGTGCTGCTGAAGCTGTACCGGACGAACCTGAACACCGTCGGAGGCGGGGCGCCGGTGCAGACCGGGCCGGGCTTCGTCGACAAGAGCAATGTGGACGCCGTCGCCGCGCTCGTCGCGCAGGGCACGCGCTGAGGTGGATGAAATGATCGTTGCCACAAAACCATCCGACTCGACGCAGGACCGGCCAGGTCTCTCGCCGCTCCAGCGTCTGGCCGTGCGGCCGGAGATCGGCGCCGCGCTCGGAGCGTTGCTGGTGTTCGTGTTCTTCTCGCTGGTCACCGACCGGTTCCTGAGCCCGCTCGGCGTCGCTACCTGGCTGGACGACGCCTCCACGCTGGGCATCATGGCGGTGGCCGTGGCGCTGCTGATGATCGGCGGCGAGTTCGACCTGTCGGCGGGCGTGATGACGGCCTCCACGGCGCTGGTCACCGCGTTGCTGGCGGTGCACGCCGGATGGAACGTCTGGTTCGCGCTGCTGGCCTCGCTCGTCTTCGCGCTGGCCGTCGGGGCGTTCAACGGCTGGGTGGTGATGCGCACCGGCTTGCCGAGTTTCATCGTCACGCTGGGCACCTTCCTCGCCCTGCAAGGTCTGAACCTCGGCGTGACGCGCCTGGTGACCGACACGGTGCAGGTCTCGGGCCTGCGCGGCGCGGACGGCTACGCGTCGGCGGGCTGGGTCTTCGCCTCGACCCTCGACATCGGCGACGCGCACATCCAGGCGTCGGTGGTCTGGTGGATCGTGCTGACCGCCATCGCGGCGACGATCCTGGTCCGCACCAGATTCGGCAACTGGATCTTCGCCGTCGGTGGTGCACTGCCGAGCGCCCGCGCGGTCGGTGTGCCCGCCGACCGCACCAAGATCCTGCTGTTCATGGGCACCGCGTTCGCGGGCTGGGTGGTGGGTTCCTGCAACATCCTGCGGTTCGCGAGTGTGCAGGCCAACCAAGGTGTCGGACTCGAGTTGCACTACATCATCGCCGCCGTGGTGGGCGGGTGCCTGCTCACCGGTGGTTTCGGCTCGGCGGTCGGCGCCGCGATCGGTGCGCTGATCTTCGGCATGGCGCGCCAGGGCATCGTCTTCGCGCGGTGGGACAGCGACTGGTTCATGCTGTTCCTCGGTGTGCTGCTGCTGGCGGCGGTCCTGGTCAACAACAGATTCCAGAAACGAGCCGAAAGGGTGCGCCGATGACTTCCCTCATCGAGGCCGTGAACCTCGGCAAGAGCTACGGCGGCGTCGTCGCTCTGCGCGAAGTGTCCACGGTGGTGAACGCGGGCGAGGTGACCTGCGTGCTCGGCGACAACGGCGCGGGCAAATCGACGCTGATCAAGATCCTGGCCGGGGTGCACCAGCACGACCGCGGCGAGCTGCGCGTGGAAGGCTCGGCGGTCCGGTTCGCCTCGCCGCGAGCGGCGCTGGATCGTGGCATCGCGACGGTCTACCAGGATCTCGCGGTGGTTCCGCTGATGAGCGTGTGGCGCAACTTCGTGCTCGGATCCGAGCCCACCTTCGGATACGGCCCCTTCCGTTTGCTGGACCGCAAGAAGGGATGTGATATCGCGCGAACGGCGTTGACCGACATGGGCATCGAGATCCGGGATATGGAACAGCCGGTCGGCACGCTGTCGGGCGGCCAGCGGCAGTGCGTCGCGATCGCGCGGGCCGTGCACTACGGCGCGAAGGTGCTGATCCTCGACGAGCCGACCGCGGCGCTCGGCGTCAAACAGGCCGGGGTGGTGCTGAAGTACGTCGTGCAGGCGCGCGAACGCGGGCTCGGCGTCGTGCTCATCACGCACAACCCGCACCACGCCTATCCGGTCGGCGACCGATTCCTGCTGCTGAAGCGGGGCGCGATGCTGGGCGCGTACAAGAAATCGGAGATCGACCTGCCCGAACTGACCCGCCAGATGGCAGGCGGGGCGGAACTGGAGGCGTTGCGGCACGAATTGCAGCGCGTGGAGACGCCGTGAACGCGCGGGCGGGTGAGCTGGAGGCGTTGACGATCGGTCGCGTCGGGGTGGATCTATATCCCGAACAGAGCGGCGTCGCCCTGGCACAGGTGCGCAGTTTCGCGAAATTCCTGGGCGGCACCGCGACCAACGTCGCCGTGTCCGCCGCCCGCCTCGGCCGTCGTTCCGCGGTTCTGACGAAGGTAGGCCCGGACGGCTTCGGCGACTTCGTGCGCACGGCGCTGGAGGACTTCGGCGTCTCGTCCCGTTACGTGACGACCGCGCCGAACCTCCAGACGCCCGTCGTCTTCTGCGAGCTGACGCCGCCGTCGGATCCGCCGCTGCTGTTCTACCGTGCGCCGATCGCGCCGGATCTGACCATCACTCCGGACGAGGTGCCCTGGGAGGTCGTGGATGCCGTGCCACTGCTGTGGGTAACGGGCACCGGAGTGAGCGCGGAGCCGGGGCGCGGCACACAGCGCGAGATCCTGCTACGGCGCGCGCGACGCGGGCACACCGTGCTCGATCTGGACTATCGGCCGATGTTCTGGCCCGACGTGGCCACCGCGCGGGCCGAGATCGGGTGGATGGTCGACCACGTGAACGTGGTGGTCGGCAACCGTAGGGAGGTCGAGGTGGCGGTGGGCACCGCCGACCCGGACGCGGCGGCCGATCGTCTGCTCGCCCGTGGAGTGCGTCTCGCGGTGATCAAGCAAGGCGGTGACGGCGTGCTGGTGGCCACCGCCGGGGAACGCTGGACTGTGCCGCCTTGCCGCGTAGAAGTGGTGTGCGGGCTGGGCGCGGGTGATGGATTCGGCGGCGCGCTGATCCACGGCCTGCTCTCCGACTGGGACCCACGGCGCATCGCCACTTTCGCCAACGCGGCGGGCGCGCTGGTGGCAGCGCGTCTCGCCTGCGCGGACGCGATGCCGACACGCGCTGAGATCGAGGAACTGCTGTGCGGCTGAATCGGCGAGGACCTCGAGGAGTTGCTGTGCGGCTGAATCGGCGCAGACGTCGGGGAGCGGCGATGTCGAAGAGCCGGCCCGGAGCTGGAGGAGGCGCCGTGCGGCTGAATCGGCGCGGAACTGGAAAGGTCGCCGTTCGGCTGAATGGGCGCGGAGCTGGAGGAGTTGCCGTGCGGTGGAGCCGGGGCGGAACTCGATGAACTGTTGTGGCGCAGCTGGGCGGAGAGGAGTAATGGTTCGGATGAGCCGGGCGCGGACCGAAGGAGTTGTGGTGCTGCCGCACCGGGTGCGGTCTGGAGGAGTCGCGGCGCTGGATCGGGCGCTGAGGGGAACAACCGTGGTGCGGCCGAGCCATCAGCGTGGAACGGAGGCGCCTTCATGCACCTGACCGACGAACGCTGGCGCGAGCTGCTGCACGTACGGGCGACGGACCCCGGTGCGGTCGAGCGGGCCTACGCGAAACGGGTGCGCCGCTCCGACCTGATGGCGGGCAAGCAGACCTTGTTCCTGGTCGCCGCGGATCACCCCGCGCGCGGCGCGCTGGGTGTCGGCGCGGACCGCACGGCCATGGCCGATCGGCGCACCCTGCTGGAGCGGTTGCTGATCGCGCTGGCCGACCCGCACGTCGACGGAGTGCTCGGCTCACCGGATGTGGTGGAGGAACTGCTGTTGCTGGACGCACTGGACGACAAGGTCGTGATCGGGTCGATGAATCGCGGCGGACTGGCGGGCGCGGAGTGGGAGATCGACGACCGCTTCACCGGTTACGACGCAGGCTCCTTGGCGCGGTTCCGGCTCGACGGAGGCAAGATGCTGCTGCGCCTGGTCGATTCCGACGCGGGCACCGTGCCGACGCTGCAAGCCTGCGCGCGGGCGGTCTCGGAACTGGCGGCGCACGAGCTGATGGCGATGGTCGAACCGTTGCCGTATCACCGGGACGAATCCGGTGCGCTGGTGATGAGCAAGGACGCGGTCTCGCTGTCCCGGGCGATCACGGTGGCCTCGGGGCTCGGTGTCACCTCTGCCTACACCTGGCTGAAGATTCCCGCGCCCAGCGACATCTCCGTGCTGGACGCCACCACGCTGCCGGTTCTCGTGCTGGGCGGTGCCCCGTCCGGTGACTCGGCGGTTGATCGCGCGTTGTGGGGCGGGGCGCTCGGACATGACGTCGTTCGCGGTCTGGTGGTCGGCCGCACCTTGCTGTATCCGCCCGACGGAGATGTCGCCCAGGCGGTCGAGAGTGCCGCCCGCCTGATGAAGGAAACCCGATGAAGCGCGGAAGCCTCGTCGGGCAGGTCTGCGCACTGACATCACCGCTGGCGACAAGTGGTGGCCTGCCGCGAACGTGGCGGTCGAATATGTCCTCCCACGGAGGAATCGGATCGCCGGTATCCGGGGAACCCGGACAGAGGAGGTGTGATGACACTGTATCGGCCCGAAGGAACCCTGTGCCACGACGGTGACCCGATCCTGCTGACCCCTGAGGACGCCGGATGGGCCTACGCAGGTCTGCGCGTGCTTCGCATAGGCGCGGGCGAATCGCGGATCGTTCGAACGGGTGAGTCGGAGGCGTTCGTCCTGCCCCTGGCCGGTGCGTGCACGGTGCGCGTGGACGGCGCGACCTTCAGCCTGACCGGGCGGGATTCGGTCTTCACCCGGGTCACGGATTTCGCCTACGTTCCGCGAGACGCCGAGGTGGAGCTGGTGGCCGAGGGTGCCGACCTGGAGGTGGCGCTGCCGACGGCCCGCTGTACGAAACGCCTGGAGCCGAGATACGGCCCCGCCGAGCAGGTGCCGGTAGAAGTCCGCGGGGCTGGAAGCGCTACGCGCCAGGTCACCAACTTCGGGATACCCGGCGTGTGGGAGCACGCGGACAAGCTCAATGCCTGCGAGCTGATCACCCCGGACGGCAACTGGTCGTCCTACCCGCCGCACAAGCACGACTCGGCCGGTGCCTGCGAAGTCGTCAACGAGGAGATCTACTACTTCCGCATCGCCGGACGGGACGGGATCACGCCGTCTCGCGAGGGATTCGGCCTGCACCGCAACTACACCGCCGACGGCACGGTCGACGAGAATGTGGCGGTCCGTGACGGTGACGTCTTCCTGATCCCGCGCGGCTATCACGGCCCGTGCATCGCGGCGCCCGGTTACCCCATGTACTACCTCAACGTGCTGGCCGGCCCGGCACCCGAGCGATCGATGGCGTTCTGCGACGACCCCGCCCACAGCTGGGTGCGGGCGCGCTGGGACGCCGAGCCTCTCGATCCACGCTGCCCGGTGACCTCGAACGAAGGACGGTCGGGATGCGACTGACCACGGCGCAGGCGCTGGTGGCCTGGCTGATCGCCCAGCGCTGCGAGACGCTCGACGGCCGCGAGGCGCCGCTGTTCCCCGCCGTCTTCGCGATCTTCGGCCACGGCAATGTGCTCGGCCTCGGTACCGCGCTGCACGAGCGGCGCGCCGAACTCCCGGTCTGGCGCGGGCACACCGAAGAGGGGATGGCGCTCGCGGCCGTCGGCTACGCGAAGGCCGCCCACCGGCGTCAGGTGGGTGTGGTGACCTCGTCGATCGGTCCCGGCGCGCTCAACATGGTGACGGCGGCGGGCGTCGCGCACGCGAACCGACTGCCGCTGCTGTTGCTGCCCGGCGACACCTTCACCGGACGGGCGCCGGACCCGGTCCTGCAACAGGTCGAGCACTTCGGCGACCCGACCGTCACGGTGAACGACGCGTTCCGGCCGGTGAGCCGGTACTTCGACCGCATCACCCGCCCGGAACAGCTGCTCGCAACCCTGCCGCAGGCGGTCGGCGTGCTCACGGATCCGGCCGATGCCGGTCCGGTCGTCCTCGCGCTCCCGCAGGACGTCCAAGCCGAGACCTACGACTTCCCCGACGCGCTCTTCGAGCCGGTGGTGCACCGTGTCGGACGGCCGCGTCCCGATCAGCGAGCGCTCGCCGACGCCGTCGACGCCCTGCGCGCCGCGCGCCGTCCGCTGGTGGTGCTGGGTGGGGGCGTCCGCTATTCGGGCGCGGGGCACACCGTGCTCGATTTCGCCGAGCGGCACGGCCTTCCGGTCGTGGAAACCACCGCGGGCCGCACCCTCGTGCCGCACGAGCATCCGCTGTTCGCGGGGCCGCTCGGCATCACCGGCTCGGCGTCGGCGAACGCGATGGCCGCCGAAGCCGACCTGATCCTCGCGGTCGGGACCCGTTTGCAGGACTTCACCACCGCGTCCTGGACGCTCTTCGCGCCGGATGTCCGGCTGGTCACGATCAACGTGGCACGCTTCGACGCGGTCAAGCACGGCGCTCGCGCGGTGGTCGGGGACGCCGAGGCCACCGTGCGCGAGCTGGCCGGGCAGGTGGGGCAGTGGCATGCCGACCCCGAGTGGACCGCGCGAGCCGCCGCACTGCGCGGCACTTGGGACGCGCACATCGACGCCTTGCGCGCACCGGCACCCGGCGTGCCGAGCTATGCCCAGGTGGTGGGTGCCGTGAACGACCTGAGCGAGCCGAGCGACTACGTGCTGACCGCCGCGGGCGGCTTGCCCGGTGAACTCGTCGGTGGCTGGCGGGCGAACGGCGGCGCGCCGGACATGGACGTGGAATACGGCTTCTCCTGCATGGGCTACGAGCTCGCGGGCGCGTGGGGCGCGGCCATGGCACGGACCGAAGGCATGGTGACGACCCTGCTCGGGGACGGCTCGTATCTGATGCTGAACTCGGAATTGTTCTCGGCGGCGTTCGCCGGGCATCCGTTCGTCGCCGTGGTCTGCGACAACGACGGGTACGCCGTGATCGCCCGCTTGCAAGAGGGGCAGGGCGGCGAGCGGTTCAACAACTTCTACGCCGACTGCCGCACCGCGCACGACCATCCGCCCCGCGTCGATTTCGCCGCCCACGCCGCCGCGCTGGGGTGTTCCGCTTTCACTGCCTCGGATCTGAACGAATTCCGGGAGGCGTACGCGCATGCACGGGCGGCGGCGATAGCCGAGCGCCGTCCGGCCGTGCTCGTCGTGCGGACACAGCCGTCGGCGTGGACCGATGCGGGCGCGTGGTGGGAAGTCGGCGTGCCGGACCAGCTGCCCGGCCGCGCCGCGTACGACGAGACGAAACCGCGTCAGGTGCGCTATCTCCGGCCGTGAACAGAACTTAAAGAACGGTGCGCGCGGTGCGCCCCGGACGTACGCTGATTTGTCGAAGTTTGCCTGCGGTACACTGAAATCAGTTGGGGCACAACACAACTGGTAGCGGTGGTGCATCGGTGCCGAGCCGCGTCGAAGAAGGAGTCCCATGAAGCCGGGCGCGGTGGCCCATCCGGGCGGGGTGTGCTCGCCGGGAGATGGCGACGGGCGTTTTTCGACGCGAAGTGCGGGTACCCGACAGACGGGTCCGGCGAAATCGCGCGGACCGGCACCCGACCGAGCGTGGGAGGTGACAGACCCAGCCCCCTGAGCGAGCGTCGCGCACGACGGAGCCGAGCGTCGTCGTGAGCGTTAGCTCACAGTTGGTGGTGCGGAACGTGAGTAATTCGTCGGATCGTGGCATCGTTGATCTACGAGGCCAGGGCATCTCATAACACCTACCTGGCTCGTCTACAGAAAGTATGAAATGGCTCAAGGCATTGTGAAGTGGTTCAACAGCGAGAAGGGCTTCGGCTTCATCGCACAGGACGGCGGGGGGCCCGACGTCTTCGTGCATTACTCGGCTGTTAGCGGCGCGGGTTTCCGGTCCCTCGATGAGGGGCAGCGCGTGGAGTTCGAGATCGGCCAGGGACAGAAGGGTCCGCAGGCCCAGGACGTCCGCGTTCTCTGATCGCGACTTAGCTTTCGAAAGGCCCCGCACCGGAATGGTGCGGGGCCTTTCACCTGTTCAGGGGGTCTTCACGCCGCGGAGCGGGTGAAGGTGACATGGGTGACGGCGGGGGAGTGCGCCACCGTAGCGACCTCGTAGCCCGGCACCGCGCCCCAGTTCGTCGTAAAGCCGCTCGCCCGCCCCGAGCAGGATCGGGACGACGGCCAAGTGCAGCTCGTCGACCA
This sequence comes from Nocardia sp. NPDC057455, assembly GCF_042802775.1. Taxonomy (NCBI): domain Bacteria; kingdom Bacillati; phylum Actinomycetota; class Actinomycetes; order Mycobacteriales; family Nocardiaceae; genus Nocardia; species Nocardia sp. NPDC057455. The sequence goes on from NZ_JBHVDM010000057.1 coordinate 34,714, forward strand.
GACCCGCCCGCAGGTAAGCGCGCACTGTCGCAGCGCCGCCGCCCAGGCGTACGTCCTGGCCGTCGGCCGCGCCGAACGCCCGGCGCAGCACCGCTTCGGGAGTGTCGTCCGCGAAGTGGAATGTCGTGCCGCCGTCCATCGGGAGTGCGGGCGCGGGTGGTGTGTCAGGACGAGGCGGGACTGCTCAGCCGCGCCGACACGAGGCCCGGCCAGAAGGCCGAATACCGGCTTACCGAACCGGCCATCCAATTGGTGCCTATAATAGTGCAGCTCGGCGCGTGGGGATTGCGGCACCGCCCGACCACCCGGCGTCTTCGGGTGCGGGCCGAATTGCTCGAGGCGGGCTGTCCGCGACTCTGGGCGGAATTCATGGACGAACTACGCGCGAGCCACCTCGGGATTCCGCGCCCGGACCCGGACCGTCGGTCCGCGACGCAACAGCTCGCGCAGGCCTACGCCGACGCGGTCACCGAGTCCGCCGATGCGGAGGAGCCGGCGACCTCCGGGACGTAGCAGTCAGCCCGCCAGCGCCTCGGAGCGGAAGAACTCCGCGGTGATCGCGCGGGCACGCGTGCGGTCACCGCCACCGGACCTGCGGAACACTTCGGCGGCGCGGGTGAATTCGGCGGCGATGAACGCGGTGATCGGCGCGGGCACCGATCCGCTGCCCATCTCCCGGGTTCGCGACTTCAGGTCGGTCAGCTCGGTCACCGCAGCCGCCAACTCGGCAGGCAGCTCGCACTGCCGCAACAGCGTCGGCAGATGCATCGGCGCCACCGCCGCCGCGGGATGCTCGCGCAGCCACCGCAGCGCCATCGCAGGCCGCAGCGCGTAGAACACCTTCTTCAGCGATCCGGTGCGCTCGAACAGCGCCCATTGCTTGGCGCCCAGGTGCAGATAGTGCCGCGCGACCTTGTCGCGCTCGGCGACCTCGTCGGCCACCGCGCGCAATCGGTCGCGGAAATCCGCGTCGCCGCGATACACGATCGGCGACATCAGCCACTCGATGAGCACCGCGTTGCCCTGCACCAACAGCCGCAGCGCCTTGGCCAGATCCCAGCCGTTCACGTCGAGCAAGCCCGTCAGCGGCGTCTCCACCACGTCGCGGGTGCGCCACGGGGACAGGTAGGTCTCCAGCGTCGCGACATAGACGAACCGGCAGTCGTAGTCCGAATCCGGGGAAGGGAATCCCCAGGCCCGACTGCCGCTTTCGATCGCCAACCGGATCGAGACCCGGTGCTCCCGCTCGACCCGGTCCAGCTCACGATCGATGGACCCGACCACCGTCGGGTCCATCGAAGCCGGAATCGCGCGCAGAGACATGAACGCGATGGTAGGTGCCGAAAAGGGTTGACGCAGCTGGTTTTCGCCGCCGCTCATGGGCGAGGGGTGGCTGCCCGGAACGTGGCGACGAGCACGGCGACGACGGCCAGCGCGCCACCGAGCCACAGGGCGGCGGCGAGGCCGATCCCGTCCGCGGCCAGTCCTCCGATCAGCGACCCCAGTGCGATGGCGGCATTGAAAACTCCGGTGAACAGGGCGGACGCGCCTTCCCTGTGCTGGGGTGACGCGGCGAAGACCCAGCTCTGCGCGCTCACCGAGACGCCGCCATAGGACAGACCCCACACGATCATCAGCGCGACGGCCTGTGGGAGCGAGGCGCCGAGCAAAGGCAAGGCGATCGCCGCGCCGCCCAGGACCGATCCGATCACGACCAGAGTCCTCCGCGGTGCGCGCGCCGCCGCCGCACCCGCCGCGAAATTGCCCGCGACACCGGCGATCCCGTAGGCCAGCAGCAGCGTGCCGATCGTCTGCGCGCCGACGCCGGTCACCTCCTCGAGCACCGGCCGCACGTAGGTGTAGGCGGCGAAGTGGCCGGTGACCAGGAACGCGACCACGAGCAGGGCGACGCGCAAGCCCGGCTGCCCGCCCAGCCGTAGCACGCCACCCAACGCCATGGTCTCGACCGCGGGCAGACGCGGCAGCAAGGCCGCCATAGCCGCGAGCACCAGCAGCGCCAGACCAGCGGCGGCCACGAACGTGATCCGCCACCCGGCCAGCGCGCCGAGGAAGGTTCCCGCGGGGATGCCGAGCACCGAGGCGACCGCGACACCGGAGAAGACCAGCGACGTCGCGGCGATGACCGATCGCGCGGGCACCAGCCGCGCCGCCAGACTCGCCGCGATCGCCCACACGCCGCCCATGCCGATGCCGACCAGCACCCGCGCCCCGATCAGCACACCGAAGGTGGGCGCCCAGGCCGCACCGAAATTGCCCAGCGCGAGCACCGCCATCAACCCGCACAGCACCACCTTGCGCTCGAGCCGGCCCGACGCCGCGGTGACGACGGGCGCCGACACCGCGGCGACCAGGCCCGTCACCGTCAAAGCGAGACCGGCGCGGCCTTCGCTCACCCGCAGCGCCGAGCCGATCGGGGTGAGCAGGCCGACCGGCAGCATCTCGGAGGTGACCACCGTGAACGTGCCTGCTGTCACGGCGCCGACGCCGAGCCAGCCGCGCAGCGCCGAAACCGGTCGCGGCGCAACGATTTCCCGAACGTGTGTCATGTCCTCCAGGCAACGGTTCACGGCCGGAGGAAACAACACCGAAGGACTCATCGTTCTATGAGCTGGACTCATCGACCGTGGAAGGGAGCCCGATGGGCGGGTTGGAGATCCGTGAACTCGAGGCGTTTCTCGCACTCGCCGAGGAGCTGCATTTCGGGCGGGCCGGAGCGCGGCTGTATGTGTCGCAGAGCCGGGTGAGCCAGCTGCTGCGTGCGCTGGAGCGGCGCGTCGGCGGGCAGTTGGTGGAACGGACCAGCCGCACCGTCCAGTTGACCCCGCTCGGCGCGGACTTCCTCGCCGAGCTGCGGCCCGCCTATGCCGCGCTGCGCGCGACGGTCGACGGAGCCCGTGCCGCCGCCCGGGGGATGGACGGGATCTTGCGCATCGGGTTCCAGGGGGCGGGCAACGATCACCTGATGGCCGCGGTCGAGTTCTTCCAGCGGCGGCACCCGGACTGCGTGGTCGACTTGGCCGAGATCGCGCTTGCCGATCCGTTCGGCGCGGTGCGGCGCGCCGAGGTCGATGCCGCGGTGGTGCTGCTGCCGGTGGGCGAGCGTAACCTGGTGCTCGGACCGGTGTTCGCAGGGCAGCCGCAGACGCTCGCAATGGCCAGTTCCCATCCGCTCGCGGGCCGCGCGGAGCTGTCGGTCGAGGACATCGCCGAGTTCCCCTTGGTCGGAGTGCGCGCTCCCGCGCCGGAGTACTGGCGCAGGGCGCAGACGCTGGATGTGACGCCAGAGGGCCGGACGGTGCGCCCCGGTCCGGAGGTCGGCACGTTGGAGGAGGGCCTCGCCGCGGTGGCGGCCGGTCGCGGCGCGATGCTGCTGTGCCATCCGACCGCCGAATCGCATCGCAGGCGGCCGGTGACCTTCGTGCCGGTGATCGGGATCCCCGAGTCCCGGCTCGGGCTGGTGTGGCACCGCTACCGCGAGACCCCGCGGGTGAGGGCCTTCTCCCGGGCAGTGGCCGCCACCAAGAGAGCCGAGGGTGTGCGAATGGTCACCATGGAGGTTTCCTGACCTGTCCGCTGCCCGGATCGCTGCGGTCGCCGGATTCCGGTGCAGACAGGGGTAGAAGAATTCAGGAGCCGCCGGACAGGTAAATAAAGAGTTATTCACAGGCTCTATCGGTCAGGTCGGCGGCCGTCGTCGGAGTTGTGCGAATTATCCTACTGCTGGGCTGGGGGAAACTCGATTCCACTTTCTCCGGCGCATCGTTAGCCGAGCGAATTTGTGAGCTCAATTTACTGCTTGGACCTGGACATTTGACTAGATTCGCAGCTCAGATGCACTAGTTACTGTGGTAGCGACCACTATTGCGATCGAATGTGGTCTGTATCTCCATATTGTCGAATTACGTAACCGGAATCGAGTCGCTGCCGATGTGCCCCGTGTCAGCCAGTTCGACTGGATAATGTTTCGAGGAAGAGGTATTTCCATGATCCCCGTCATCATCGACACCGGCAGCGCTGCTCTGAACGGCCTTTTCGATACGCTCGGCGCTGCACTGCACGGCCTTGTCGACACGCTGTGGACGGGCTCCTTCGGCGGCCGCTGACCGACGTGACGGTCGAGGCGATCGACCGGGTTCCACGCCGACCGAAGGCGTGACCGAGCGGGCCCCCGCACCGGATGGTGTGGGGGCCCGCCGCTGTGGGAGGTGGGCGCTGACGGACTCCGGGCGGTGTCGCCGTGGGGGCGGATGACCGTGTGCAGTCGCGCAGCATCAACCGTGTGCCGCGACAGCGCAGGTCGACCTCGACCGTGCCGCGACGGCGTGAGCCCGATCAGCCGCGTGCTGCGACGGCGTGAACTCGATCAGCCGCGTGCTGCGACGGCGTGAACTCGATCAGCCGCGTGCCGCGACGGCGTGAACCCGATCAGCCGCGTGCCGCGACGGCGGAACTTCGGGCGAGTTCGGCCGCGAGCAGAGTGGGATGGGTCAACTGTGGGTAGTGCCCGGCGCCCTCGACCGAAATCGTCTCCCGGGCTGTCGCGACGGTGACCGGATCGGCCGAACCGGCGACGATCCGCACCGGCACGTCGAGTCGCTCGAGCAGTGCGCGCAATTCCTCGCGCCGTGCGGGGGCGCTCGCGTTGCGCAGCGCGGCGACGGTGCGGGCGGCGACGCCCGGCCTGCGCAGGTTCGCCGCGGCGCTCGCGATCGCGGCGCTCTCCGGCACACCGAGCCGATCCGCCAGGGAACCGGCCGACATCCGCCGCATTGCCGCCGCGGCCAGTGGCGAGCGCAGCAGCAAGCCGGAGTGCGGCTGGAGGAACGCGGGAGCCACCAGAACAACTCCGGAGACCCGCTCGGGATGCTCCGCCGCGTATCGCAGTACCGGACCGCAGCCGAGCGAGTGGCCGACCAGCACGGGTCGGGTACGGATGGAACCGAGCAGTTCGGGCAACGCCGCGTCGATATCGCCGGGCGCCGAGCGCCCCAGGCCGGGCAGGTCGAGGACGAGGCTCGACCCGTCCAACTCGGCGCGCATCTCGTTCCACGACTCGCCATCGAGCGGAAGGCCGTGCACCAGAACATAATCCGGACGCGCTCGATCGCCGCTCACCCATACGCCGTCGACGAATCCGGCGGTCGGATCGTCGGCCACCGCGCCGAACCGGCTGGCCACGAGATGGTCGGCCCACGTCAGCAAGGTCGCCTCGGTCGGCGGCATGGTGAGCCCGGCGCGGCGGGCCACCTCCCGCGCCGCCGACGTGTCGTAGCGGTCTTCGGCGATGAACGTCATCGTTTCCGGATCGGCGCCGGTCAGCGCACGCGGAAGTTTCGCGATGAGGCCGACCGGGATGGAGAAGCGCGGCGCGCGGACGCCGAGGTGCCCGGCCAGGAGCCGAATCAGTCCAGGCAGCTCGGGAGTTCGATCATCCAGCACCGTGTACGAGCGACCCGCGGTATCCGGCAGGGCGGGCAGGCTGATCAAGAAATCGGTGAAGTAGTCCAGGTCGACGATCGGCACGAAGGTCGCGGGGCCGCCGGGGACGGCGGGGAGCCGTCCGTTCCACAGGTCCTCGACGACGCTCGACAGCCCGACGTATTGACCGGGTCCGATCACGCTGCTCGGATTCGCGATGGTCAGCGCGACGCCGAGTTCATCCGCCCGCCGGCGCAGCAGCGGGTCGGATTCGAACTTCGAAGCGCCGTACGCGCCCCTCTCGTAATGCTGTTCCTCGGATTCCTCGACGGTGATCCGATATCCCGTGATGTGCACGACGCGTCGCAGCTCGGGCCGGGCGGCGGCCCACTCGAGCACCCGCAGCGCACCGGTGACGTTGACCGCGTACGCGTCCTCGCGCGCGAGCCCGAAGGCGAAGCGGGCGGCGCAGTTGTACACGTCGCGAGTTCCGGCGGGATCGAAATCTGCGGGTAGGCCGAGGTCAGGGGCGGTGACATCACACGCAACGATCTGCAGCCCGCCGGAGTCCACGCCTCGGCGGCGCAACCAACCGGTGAGCCGCTCCTCGCTGCCCGGCCGTAGGGCGGCGGTGACGGAATGCCCCTGCTCCAGTAAACGGGCGACCGCGTTGCGGCCGAGGAACCCGGCGGCTCCGAACACGATGCTGTCGGACATGACTTCTCCTTACTAGACCGGTCTACATATTTTGTGGACACGCGAAAAGGGCGGTGATATGTCCGCCCTCAGATCAGGGTGTGCAGGGTGCGTTCGACCCGTTCCAGCGGCTCACGGCTGCGCTGGGCGCGGGCCAGCAGCAGCGCGCCCTCGACCAGCGCCAGCACCGCTGCGGCCAAGTCGTCCGCATCCTGGCGGCCCTCGGCGCGCAGCCGCAGCCGCAACGCCTGTTCCCACGCGACGTACGCGGCGGCGCACTCCGCTTGGATCGGGTCGTTTCCGGCCGCGACGTCCAAGGCCACCGTGGCGACCGGGCAGCCCTGTTGCCAGCCGGACGCTTCCAACCGGTCGCCGAACGCGCGCAGCAGCCTGCTCGCGGCCGCGGCGGCGTCGCCGGGCTCGATCGTGTCGATCAACGCCGTGATCTCCTTGCCCGCTTGGGCGATCGCCGCCGCGACCAACTCGTCCTTGCCACCGGGGAAATGGAAGTACAACGACCCGCGCGGCGCCCCGCTGGCCGCCAGGATCTGGTTGAGCCCCGCGCCGTAGTAGCCGTGCCGCTCAACGAGCGTGCGCGCCGCGTCGATGAGTTTGCCGCGAGTTTCGGTGCCTTTCACGCCCATATATCGACTGTAGACCGGTCTTCATATTTCTGCCAGGCGGGTGACTGAGGCCGCCCGCCTACCAGGTGGTAGCCGGGGTGGAAATCGCGCGCACTAAGCTGTTCGGCGGTAATTGCCGACCCCATTCCCCAGGAGTACTCCACGTGAGCCAAGCAGGCCGTCCTGTAGTTCTGATCGCCGACAAGCTCGCCCAGTCGACCGTCGACGCGCTCGGTGACGGTGTCGAGGTCCGGTGGGTCGACGGACCCGACCGCCCGGCCCTGCTGGCCGCGGTGCCCGAGGCCGACGCGCTGCTCGTGCGCTCGGCGACCACGGTCGACGCCGAGGTCCTGGAAGCCGGGAAGAACCTGAAGATCGTCGCCCGCGCGGGCGTCGGCCTGGACAACGTCGACGTGCCCGCCGCCACCGAGCGCGGCGTCATGGTCGTGAACGCACCCACGTCGAACATCCACACCGCCGCCGAGCACGCGGTCACCCTGCTGCTGGCCGCCGCCCGCCAGGTTCCCGCCGCCGACGCCACCCTGCGCGAGCGCACCTGGCAGCGCGGCAAGTTCAACGGCGTCGAGATCTTCGACAAGACCGTCGGCGTCATCGGCCTCGGCCGCATCGGCCAGTTGTTCGCCGCGCGCCTGGCCGCCTTCGAGACCAAGATCGTCGCCTACGACCCGTACGTGTCGCCCGCGCGCGCCGCGCAGCTCGGCATCGAACTGCTCACCCTCGACGAGCTGCTCGAGCGGGCCGACCTGATCTCGATCCACCTGCCGAAGACCCCGGAGACCACGGGGCTCATCGGCAAGGAGGCCATCGCCAAGACCAAGCCGGGCGTGATCATCGTCAACGCCGCCCGCGGTGGCCTGGTCGACGAGGCCGCCCTGGCCGAGGCGATCAAGTCCGGCCACGTACGCGCCGCGGGCCTGGACGTGTTCGAGACCGAGCCGTGCACCGACAGCCCGTTGTTCGAGCTGCCGCAGGTCGTGGTGACCCCGCACCTGGGCGCCTCCACCTCCGAGGCCCAGGACCGCGCGGGCACCGATGTCGCGAAGTCGGTGCTGCTGGCGCTGGCGGGCGAGTTCGTGCCCGGCGCGGTGAACGTCACCGGTGGCACCGTCGGCGAAGAGGTCGCCCCCTGGCTGGACATCGTCCGCAAGCAGGGCGCCCTGCTCGGCGCGCTGTCCAACGAGCTGCCGGTCAGCGTGGAGATTCAGGTGCGCGGCGAGCTGGCCGCGCAGGAGGTCGGCGTGCTCGAGCTGTCCGCGCTGCGCGGCATCTTCTCCGCGCTGGTCGAGGACCAGGTCACCTTCGTCAACGCGCCCGCGCTGGCCAAGGACCGCGGGATCACCGCCGAGGTCACCACGGCCTCGGAGAGCCCGAGCCACCGCAGCGTCGTCGACCTGCGCGCCGTGTTCGGCGACGGCAGCACCCTGAACGTGGCGGGCACGCTGACCGAGCCGCAGCTGGTGGAGAAGATCGTCAACATCAACGGCCGCAACTACGACATGCGCGCCGAGGGCCTCAACCTGGCCATCCTGAACTACGAGGACCGGCCGGGCGCGCTGGGCCGGATCGGCACCAAGCTCGGGGAGGCCGAGGTCGACATCCTGGCCGCGCAGCTGACCCAGGACGTCGACAAGGAAGGCGCCACCGTCGTGCTGCGGGTGGCTCGCGAGGTGCCCGCCGACGTGCCGCACCTTACCCGGCGTGGTCGCGATGGCAACTTGGCCGCGAATGCAACGGCTCACCCGTGGATCCGCCTCCAACCCAGAGACATCCGCCTCG
>NZ_JBHVDM010000058.1:0-41670 GCF_042802775.1 Nocardia sp. NPDC057455
CTTCAGGCGATCTCGTGACGCGCCGTGTTTCGCGTGCTCCACCGTCGCGGCGTCGAGAGCCTCCGGGTTCTTCGGCTTCGTGCGGGGCAGGAAGGACGCCGGGATCAAGGTGAGCACGATCAGCACCAGCGCCACCACATAGGTGTGACTGAACGCTTCCGCGGCCTGCTGCAGACCGGCGTCGACGGCCCCCGGAGGAAGCTGGCTCGCCACGGCGGGATCGAAGTTCGCCGCGACCGCCGGACGCGCGAGCGGCTGGTTGTTCAGCAGGTTGGTCAGCACCACCGACATCGTCGCCGTGCCGATCGAACCCGCGGTCTGGTTGACGATATTCATCAGCGTCGACCCGCGAGCCACCTGCTGGTGGGTCAGGGTCTGGATCGCCGCGGTCATGATCGGCATCATGGTGCAGCCCATGCCGAGGCCCATCACGAACAGGGCGCCGATCATGGGGAGATACGAGCTGTTCGCGTCGAGCTGGATGAAGTAGGCCGTCCCGATCGAGATCAGCACGATACCGACGAGCACGATCTTGCCCGGACCGATCTTGTCCACGAAACGGCCCGCGATCGGCATGCTGAGCATCGCGCCGATGCCCTGCGGTGCGATCAGCAGACCGGCTTGCAGCGCCGACTCACCGCGCACCTGTTGCAAGTAGGTCGGCAGCAGCAGGCCCGCGCCGAAGAACGCGATAGCGAACAGCACCATCGTGAGCACCGCGAAGGTCAGCGACCGGTTGCGGAACAGGTGCAGATCGATCAGCGGGTGCTCGGTGCGCAGCGCGTGGAACACGAACGCGGCCATCAGCACCGCGCCGATCACGGCCGGGATCAGCACCTTCGCCGCGAGCACCGTCTCCTCCTCCGGGATGGAGGAGACGCCGAACAGGAACAGCGCGAGGCCGGGCGAGGCCAGCAGCATGCCGATGAAGTCGAACGACTCCGACGGCTCCGGCTTGTCGCCGGGCAGCAAGATGACCGCGAGCGCCAAGGCGACAACGCCGATCGGCAGGTTGATCAAGAAGATCCAGTGCCAGCTGAAGTGCTCGATCAGCCAGCCGCCCAGGATCGGGCCGCCGATCGGGCCGAGCAGCATCGGCACGCCGAGCACCGCCATCACCCGGCCGACTCGCTGCGGACCGGCGGCGTGGGTCATGATCGTCATGCCCAGCGGCATCAGCATGCCGCCGCCGAGGCCCTGGATCACCCGGAAGGCGATCAACGATTCGATGTTCCACGCCGTGCTGCACAGCAGTGAGCCGAGCACGAAGAAGGTGAGGGCCATGATGTACAGCCGCTTGGTGCCGAAGCGGTCGGCCGCCCACCCGGTCAGCGGGATCACGGTGGCCAGCGCGAGCGTATAGCCGGTCATCGTCCACGCCGCGATGGCGTAGCTCGTGTCGAACTCGCGTTGGAAGGTCGGGATCGCGACGCTGACGACGGTGATGTCGAGAATCGACATGATCGCGCCGAGCACGACCACGCCCGCGACCTTGAAGACGGCCGCGTCCAGTTTGTCGGCCGACGGGTCGGGCCCAGCCGCCTGGGTATCCGGAGGATGTGTCACCGCTTAAGCGTGGCACCTTCGTGGCCGCAACACCAGTCATTCCTATTTCCTGGTGTCGAGAATTCGGCGAGCACGGACAAGGCGGCACGAGTCGCGGCCTCGCTCGCGGGCAGCAACGGCAGCCGGACCGCGGCACTCGGTATGCGGCCCTGCGCCGCGAGCACGGCTTTGATCACCGTGGGATTGGGTTCGGCGAACAACGTGGCCGACAGCACCGCCAGCCGGTGACCGAGCGACCGCGCCACCTCGACCGGACCGGTGCGCCACGCGGCGACCAGGGCCGCGAACAACGAGGTGTGTACGGCGGCCGAGGCCGCGATCGCACCGGAGGCGCCGAGGGCCAGCAGCGGCGCGGCGAACAGGTCGTCGCCGGCCAGCACGGCGAAATCGGCGGGCCGCGCGCTCATCAGCGCGATGGTGGCCTCGTCGATGGCGCCGACGGCGTGCTTCAGGCCGATGACCTCGGGCATATCCGCGAGCGCGAGCAAGGTGTCGGCGCCGAGGGAAAGCCCGGTCCGATATGGGATGTGGTAAACGACCAACGGCACCGGGGACGCCGCGGCGAGCTCGCGGAAATGCGCGAGCACGCCCGCCTCGGACGGGCGCGTGTAGTACGGGACCACGGTGAGCGCCGCGGTGCTGCGCGGATCGAGACCGGCGAGCGCCTCGACGGAAGCGGCCGTCGAGTTCGATCCCACGCCGACCAGCAACGGCGCCTCGCGTTCCCGGCAGACACTCGCGCAGATGGCGACCACTCGCGCCCGCTCCGCGGCCGTCAGCGTCGCGGGCTCCCCGGTGGTGCCGAGCGCGACGATGCCGGTCGCTCCGTCGTCGAGCACCTCGCGCGCGAGCCGCTCCAGCGCGTCGGCGGCGAGTGCGCCATCGGCCGTGAACGGCGTGATCAAGGGGACGAAAAGGCCTGCGAGTGTCATGGCGACCAGCCTGACCGCAGCAAAGCATCAGATCCAGTTCACGTTTCTGTCGTAGACCATAAGCTCGACTTATGCTCGATGTCCGGAAACTGCGCCTGCTGCGGGAACTGTCCCATCGCGAGACGATCGTCGCGGTCGCGGAGGCCCTCGCCTACACACCTTCGGCGGTCTCGCAGCAGCTCGCCGCCCTGGAGCGGGAGGCGGGTGTGCCGCTGCTGGCGCGAACCGGCCGGCGGGTGACGCTGACCCCGGCGGCCATGGCCCTCGTCCAGCACACCGAGCGGATTCTCGCGGTGCTCGAACAGGCCCGCGCCGAACTGGCCACCACCCGCACCGAACTCACCGGAACACTCCGCATCGGAGCGTTCCCCACGGCGGTGCGCACCATCCTCTCCCCCGCACTCGTCGCACTGAGCAGTGCGCATCCCCGCCTGGAGCTGCGGGTGACCGAATTGGATCCGGCGCTGGCGCCCGACGCGCTGCGCGCCGAGACGCTGGATGTCGCCCTGATCCAGGAGTACGACTACGTGCCGGTCCCCGCCGATCCCGCGTTGCACAGCGAGCCGCTGTTCGAGGAGATCATCTATCTCGCGGCGCGTTCGGCCGCACCGCTCGCCACGCAGCGCGAAAGTGCCTGGATCGCGAGCACTCCCGGCACGCTGTGCCACACGATGACCGTACGCGCTTGCGAGGCAGCGGGATTCACGCCCCGAATCCGGCATCACGCCGACGACTTCGGCACCGTGCTCGCGCTCGTCGCCGCCGGGCAAGGCGTCGCCCTCGTCCCGGAATTCGGGACGCGGGACTGTCCCCCGGGTGTCACGCTCGGCGCGCTGCCGACGCGACGGCGAACCCGCCTCGCCTGTCGGCGCGGCGCGGGCGACCATCCCGCCGTGCGCGCCGCGCGAGTCGCACTGCGGGAATCGGCCGAACGCTCCCCCGGCCGCTGAACCACTCAGCGCAGCCGATACCGGCTGGTGGGCACGACATCCAGGTTCCGGTCGCCGCCGAAAATCGCGACGCTGGTCATCAGCCGCTCGATGCGCCGTGCCAGCTCCGCCGCGTCGCCGCCGCTGCCGTAGAACGCGTGCGGATCGGTGAGCGCCTCGATCGGGAACAACTCCTCCACGATCCCGGCGATGTCCGGCGCACCGGCCGTGGCGGGGCCGGTCACGACGTTCTGCACGTAGCCGAACGTCGCCTGGGTCTCGATGGCGATCGCGGTGTGGTGGTTGCGCCAGCGGTCCAGCCACTCGGCCTGCGCCATGTTCTCCGGCTTGCGCAGAAACGCGATGTTCGCCAGCCCCGGTGCCCGCTCGCGCACGGCGGTGACCGGCGGCGGAATCGGAGTCGCCTCCTCGACGTGCCAGCCCGCCACCCGCTCGGCCACGGCGCTCAGCGCCCGCTCCGCCACGTCCGGGCGCGGCGTCCCGTCCCACCAGACGCTGACGACGGCCTGCACCGGCGCGTCGAAGGTCGTGATGCGCAGCATGGCCGACTCGACCGCCGCGTCCGCGATGTTCGCCTGCACCGCGGCGGCCTCTGTCAGTCGCAGGGCCGGATCCGCCGCGAGCAAGTCACGCACGCCCCACAGCGCATAGATCGTCTTCATCGGCGGGCCACTTTCTAGAACACGTTTCACTCAGGATCCAAGCCTAGCCCACGGCGCGGTTGGCCGGGGCGGCTCGGGGTATCCGACCGGCAGTCTTCCGAAGGGGTGATCCGTGCGGACCATATCGACCGACATCCCGGCCAGGCTGGATCGTCTGCCCTGGTCGCGGTGGCATTGGATGATCGTGATCGGACTCGGATCCGTCTGGATCCTCGACGGGCTCGAAGTGACCGTCGTCGGCAGCGTGGCCGCCCGGCTGTCGCAACCCGGCAGTGGCCTGAACATCACGGCGGCACAGGTTTCCGGTCTCGCCGCGGCCATGTACGTCGCCGGCGCGGGCTCCGGCGCGCTCTTCTTCGGGTGGCTGACCGACAGATTCGGCCGCAAGAAGCTCTTCTTGATCACCCTCGCCGTATACCTTTTCGCGACCTCGATGACGGCGCTGTCGTTCTCGATGTGGTGGTTCGTCTTCTTCCGGTTCCTCACCGGGTTCGGCATCGGCGGCGAGTACGCGGCGATCAATTCCGCCATCGACGAGCTGATCCCGAAGCAGTACCGCGGGCGCATCGACATCGTCATCAACGGCACCTACTGGCTCGGCGCCGTCGGCGGTGCGCTGCTGTCCATCGTCGCGCTCGACACCGACCTCTTCCCGCCGAATGTGGGCTGGCGCTTGACCTTCGCGCTCGGCGCCGTGTTCGGACTGGTGATCCTGCTGGTGCGCAGGCACGTCCCGGAGAGTCCGCGCTGGCAGTTCATCCACGGTCACGAAGACGACGCCGAGCGCACCGTCACCGCGATCGAGGAGCGCGTCCGAACGGACTCGGGCACCGCCCTGACGGACGTCTCCGATCAGCGGATCCAGATCCGGCAGCGGCGGTCCATATCCTTCCGCGAGATCGCGGCGGTGATGGTGCGGCGCTATCCACGGCGCGGCGTGCTCGGTTTGTCGTTGTTCATCGGACAGGCATTCCTCTACAACGCCATCACGTTCAACTACGCGCTGATCCTGTCCAGATCCTTCGGCATTCCGGACGACCGGGTCGGCTATTACTTCGCGGTCCTCTGCTTCGGCAACTTCCTCGGCCCGCTGCTGCTGGGCAAACTGTTCGACACGGTCGGGCGCAAGCCGATGATCGCGGGCAGTTACCTCGGTTCGGCCGTGCTGTTGCTCGGCACCGCATGGCTTTTCGCGGGGGGCCACCTGACCGCGACGACCCTCACCGCGTGCTGGACCGCCGTGCTGTTCGTCGCGTCGTGTGGTGCCAGCGCGGCCTACCTGACCGTCAGCGAGATCTTCCCGATGGAGACCCGCGCCATGGCCATCGCCTTCTTCTTCGCGATCGGCACCGTCGCGGGCGGCGTCGCGGGGCCGTTGGTGTTCGCCGAGCTGACCGCCGATGGCGAGCCCGGGAAGACCGCCTTGGCGTTCGTCATCGGCGCGCTCGCCATGTTCGCGGCCGGGTTGGTCGAACTGGCCTACGGCGTGCGAGCCGAAGGCCGGTCGCTGGAGGAACTGGCCGAGCCGCTCAGCGCGACCGCGGAACCGGGTCGCGCCGAGGCCGGTCAGCCGCCGCCGAGCGGGTAGGGACGACACTGTGCGGTGTCGTCGGCGGTGGCCCGGCCACAGCCGTAGATCATCACGGGCTCGGCGGTGGTCGAGGGATCCCAGATCTGCTCCACACTGAGCATGCCGACCCACTTGTCGTGCGCCACCCGCCCCGCGTGGGCGCCCTGACTGACCGAGAAGTCCAGCACGCCGCTGCTGGATTCGATGGCCGGTTGCCGGGGTAGGTCACGCAGCGCGGCCCATACCGCGGCCGCGCTGATCGGGATCGGCTCGGTCCACACGCCCGACACGGCAGGGGCCAGCGCCTGCACGGCGCGAACGAACAATCCGACCGCGTCGTAGGTCAGCGCGACCCGCTCCCCCAGCGGATGCAGCTGGACGCGCTCGCCCAGCGGTTTGTCGGCTTCGGCGCACGCGTTCCAGCTCGGGATGTCCGGATCCACGGTGGTGGCCAGGTTGTAGAACTCGACCCGGCTGCGCCATCCCTGGCCCTTGTTCCGGCAGGTCACCAGGCTCGCTTTGGCCACGTAGATCAACGGGCGCGCGCTGTTGGCCGCCCTGCGCCGGTCCGCGCTGGCCATGAACCGGTTGACCGAATCGTCCGCGATCAACAGCACCCGCTGGTCGCCACATGCTCTGTTGAGGCTCTGCAGGAAGTCGGGGAATTCCGAATCCCGGCCGGCGAAGAACAGCACCTCGTCGCACGCGTCGGTGTTGTCCGGCCCGGTGAAGGCCTCGCGCACGTCCCAGGAGCCGTCCCAGATCCTTCGCCCGCCCCTGCCGAGGATATGCAGGTCCGCCGCCATGTTCTCGGTGTAGAGATCGGTCGGGTCGCGCCGGTGGTAGATCCGTACTCCGCGCCCGGCCGATCCGGGAAGCGAGTTCAGGTACTGCTCGATCATCTCGGCGATCGCGTGGTTCGGCGGGGCGATCTGGAAGTACAGCGGCGAGGACCGCACCATCTCGTCGGCCGACAGGCTCGGCGCCACCATCGGAATGCCGAGGCCGGTCAGCGAATTGATCATGCTCAGCGTCGCGGTCCGGCTCTGGTCGAGCCCGATCGCCCCGACGATGCCCGGCTCGGCGCGGATCAGCGGCGTCAGCAGATCGATGACCTGCGGACCTTGCAGATTGGCCGGACCGGTGTTCGCGAGCAGCAGCCGGATCAGCGGGACGGTGTCGGGTGTGAGGGCGTCGGACGACGCGACCGACACCAGCGCGCTGTATTGCGCCAGCGCCAAGCCCTCGATGTCCTCGCTCTGCGCCGGGTAATCGCCCGGAACACCGGCGAGCTGACCGAAATAGACCAGGGTGAACAGCGGCCGCGCAGGCTGCTCCCTGGCCAGCTGTTCGGCCAGCAGATTCTGCTTATACACCCGCCGCTGCACCTCCACCAGACGACGGCTGCCCGGCTCGTCGCTCGCGAACAGGAAGCCTCGTCCGCCGGCCGCGGGATCGTCCGGATCGTAGGCGCTGAAACCGACGCAGCTGCCGTCCGCGCCGGGAACGACGCGTACCCACTGGTCGGCGGCGCCGGTCGCGCATGCGGGTGCGCTCGCACGCCACGGGCGCCATGTCGCGAATCCGGCCGCCGCCATCGCCAGCACGACCACCAGGAACAGCGCGGTCGCCGACACCGCCCGCCGCGCCCACCACGGCGGATCGGGGGGATCGATACGCCGGAACGGGTCGGGCTCGTCGTCGTTCGGGCCGGTCGCGGGCACACTGAACCACAGCTGCCAGGCCCGAGGGCGCTGCCGCTGCCGCTCGACGGGCAACTCGTCCACCCAGATTTCGTACAACCGCCGCACCCGGTACGCCGGGCGCGCGGTGACGCCGGGAGGTGGCGTCCGGGTGCCCGCCACCACCAGCAGCGGATCGTCCTTGCCGGTCTCGTTGCGCACGTCGTTGATCAGATCGAGCAGCCGGGGACCGGCTTCGCCGTCGAGCGCGCGCAGGATCACGACCGGATAGGTGGTGCGCCGCGCCGCGCTGATACCCCACCAGCGCCGGTGGTAGGCGACGCGCAGGTCTTCGAGAAAGGCGTGCACCAGCAGCTTGGCCAGATGCTCGGCGTGTTCGTGGCGCCGGGCGCCCTCGGTGAGGCGGTGCGCGAATCCGACGAACTGACTGGACTGTTCGGGCGCCAGGTACTGCTGGCGCATGAACCACCGGAACTCCCGCCCCACACCGGGGATCCGGCCGCCGGTCCGTGCCCGGAACACCGCCGTGGGCAGCACGATGCGCAACAGTCCCAACACGATTCGCTGCACCGGGCCCACCGTGGCCTCGGCTTCGCCGAGCAATTCCTCACCCCACCGGCCGAAGTCCCGGCGCAGCAACGTCGCCAGCTCGTCGAGCTCATTGTCGGAACTCAGCTTGCGAGCCATCAACCACTCGGCCAACCGGTAGCGCCGAAAAGGCAACGGACGCAGGCGCCCGAAGCGGTCCGCCGACAGACCCTTGCAGAGGTTGTAGAGCAGTTGGCGCAATGCGGTCAGCCCCGGCGTAGTGTCCTCGACCAGGGAACTGCCGTCGGGCAAGGGGTCGAGAGCGTCGACATCCACGGCCACGTGCACCGCTGAGCCGAGCGCCGCGCCGAACATGTCCAGGCATGCCTCGACATTGGTGAGATCGCCGACCAGACCCACCGTCGGCAGCATCCGTTCGCCGCGCGGCGGCCGCCGTACCAACCAGCGCAGCAGATCTTCGAGCACATCGACTCCCCGGAAGGAGACAGCTCTGGTGCCGGACATGACGCCCCCGTGTCCTCCGCCGAATGTGACCACCCATTGAAGCAGACTCCAAACCCGTTGGCATTCAGAGACTCTTGTATGGAGCAGCCACCGGTCCGACGCTAGGAAGAGACGCGAACATTGCGGCAGGCACGCCGATCGAGCCCGGAATTCGCGGAAGGTGACGATCGGGGCGAGGTGTTCCTTCCCGGCGGTTCAGCGGAACTCGGGTCGGACCTTCGATTTCGCAGGCCCGAAGTGCATGTCGCAAAAGCTCGGCGAATTCTTGCGGTGCGTGAGCCCCCATCGCAACAAGATATTCACACCGCCGACACGTTCGTTGCGCCGGGAATCTCTTTCCACAGGCGTGATTCGAACGCAAGCGCCGGAAAACGTCGCACGGCCCGCGATTCCGCCGCGTCTGTCGCCGGCCGGGCCGCGCACAGGATGGCGGGGATCCGGCCGTCCGCACGTCACGGAAGGCCGGACGAGGCCGCCGGTTCGGTCAGTTGTGCCGCGGGTCGGCGGTGGAGGTGTGTGGCCGGGTGATCCGGCGATGAGCCATGACTTCGGCCCACCAGCCACTCAGCGGGCTGGGGTCGGGCCATACGATCCGATCTCGTTCTTCGTCGTCCGCGACGGGCGCTTCGGGTTTCTCGATCACGATGACGTTCCTCTGCGCTGGTGCACACGTTGCCGTGCACATGCTTGCGGAGAGCCCTCGTGTTCGTGCGCGCCGGTGGTTTCGCGACAGAGCGCGTCGAATCGGCTGAACATCGAGCAGCGCGGGTTCCTCGCCCCATTTATCGGAACGACCGCGCTGTCGATCCGATACCTCCCACATTTACCACAGCCCACCTGTAACAAACCGATCTTTACGGTTCACGATTCAGACACCAAGCGGTCGCTTGGTTACAATTCGGCCCGCTGAACAGTCGAAATACACGTTCGACCGGCTTTCTTACACGAAACCGAAAAAGGGCACGCGACGAAAAATCGCCACCCCGCTCGCCTGGAATCGGGTCCGCGCTCGCCGCCCCGCGCTCGGGTTCCCGTGGCCACGCGTACCCACCGTACGGCGGTGTGATCGGCGCGTTGCTCTCGCCGACGCTGTATAGCGGACCTCATGCCCACTCCTGGGTCTACGGACGTTCGCCGAACCGACCGGGGAGACCGGATCGGGCGGCGATCCGGCGACAACGGCCGATCAGGAGCGACCCGGTGGGACCCGCCGGTCGGCAGAAAGGGCGAAAACCACTCGCGCGCAATGGGTCGGTCCACCCGGCGAAGGCGCCACGCGAAGATCTGCGGCGGCTGATTCGGCTGGAGACCCACGGGTACCCGCCGAATATGGTTCGCCGAACCGAAGCCGAAGGCACACGACGGGGTCACCCGAGGCATCGAGACCCGCCGAACAGGTGCATGCCCGATGTTTGCCGTAGGCCCGTGGCGTGGGCGTTCTCGGCTAGGGAAACCTGGTGATACCGATGGCCGACCTCCGCCGGATAATCCGGAAGCACGGTCCCTTCGCCTCGGTCTGCTTCGACAGCTCGCACGACACCGAAGACGCGGCACGTGGCACCGAACTGCGCTGGCGCTCGATCGATGCCGAGCTGGACCGCAGCGGAGCCCGCCCGCGCATCCGGCGGCTGCTGGCCCAGGCGATCGAACTGCACCCGCCGCCGCGCGGGCGCTGCGGCAGAGTGCTCATCGCCGACGAAACCGAGGTGCTCGCCGACGAGCGCTTGCCGAGCCCGCCGGACACCGAGATCGTCCGGGTGTCGCCCCTGCCCTACCTGCTGCCGCTCATCGAAGTGCAGGCGGAGAAAATACCCCATGTCGTGGCGCTCGTAGACCGGGTGGGCTCGGAACTCTACGCGCTCGACGGCCACGGCAGTGAAACGCAGGAGACCCTCCGCAGCGTCGGCCATCCGGCGCCGGAGATCCGGCGCGACGACTGGGCGCATCGCACGATCCGGGAGCGGGTCGAGAACACCACGCGACGCAACATCCGCGAGTTCGCCGGCGAACTGGACCGGCTGGCCGACACCGTGCACGCGGAAGTCGTCGTGCTCGCCGGAGAAGCACGGGCCCGTACCGAGCTGCGAGCGGCGTTCGACGCGAAAGGGCGGGATGTGGTCGAGGCCGAAGCAGGCACGCTGATGCCGGGGTCGGACCCGAAGGCGCTCGACGCGGAAGTCCGCGAGATTCTGCGCCGGGTGGCGGCGCTGCGCCACCGTAGGGTGCTCGACCGCTTCGCCACCGAGATCTCGCGTCCGGATGGCCTGGCGGTTACCGGACTCGCCGCGACCACGGCCGCGTTGCGTGCCGCCACGGTGGAGCGCCTGCTGCTCGACCGCGCGGCCCTGGGCGACCGCTTGGTGCTGGCCGGGACCGCTCCGAACCCATTGCTCGGCCCGGCGACGAACGGCTCGGCCGGTGAGATGCGCCGCGCCGACGAAGCCCTGCCGGTGGCCGCGTTGGTGATCGGCGCCGAGATCATCCTGGTCGACGCCGTCGCCGCGCTGCGCGACGGAGCCGGCGCCCTGCTACGCGGCCGCTAGGGACGGCGGACCTCACGACTTCGGAATGCGCTCGTGCAGCGTGAGCAGCATGTGATCGAAAGCGGTCTGCACGGCGGGAGGAGCCGGGGGAAGATGGTCGATTTCGGCGATGAGCTGAGTGGCCAGGTCGCGCAACTTGACGTTGGTCTCCTGCGAACGCCACTGCAACACGTGGAACGCCTGGTCGGCGTTGATCCGGTAGATCCGCATGAGCACGCCTTTGGCCTGCTCGATCACCGCGCGGGCCTGGAACAGTTTCGGCAGCGTGCCGTCGAGCAGATCCTGGCGTTCCTCGGCGATGGTGGCGGTCAGGTCGACGTAGTAGCCCGCGCTGCCGACGACGGTGCCGTTCTTGTCGGTCATGGTGTCGCCCAGCACGAGGACGTGGTGCAGCGCTCCCGCGGTGTCGATGATGCGGTGACGGCTGCAGAACGGTTCGGCGTTGCGGACCGACTTCTCGATCGCCTCGGCGACATGATCCCGGTCTTCCGGATGCTTGTGCGCGAGCAGCAACTCGGTCGTCGGCGCCACCGAATCGGGCCCGTAACCATGCATCGCGGCGACCTCGTCCGACCACTCCCATCGCTGATCGGCGAACCAGAACCGGAAGCTTCCCGTGGTCTGGGGTGTGCCTGCGCCGACCACCCGGGCTACCGCTCCCTCGGCCGTATCCACGATTCGGTCGCCCGATTCGTTCATCGCGTCAGTATGCTCCTACCTGCAACGTTTCACCGTGAATCCTGCCGATCGAGGCAGACGTCCCGACCGGCGCACCTCCCGCGAAAACACCATCATCCTATTCCCGTATGAGCGCGTTCCCGGCCGCGCCGATCCCGTTCCGCACCGTCGCGCTCCGGCACCAGCGGTCGCCGGCCGCGGCGGACGAAGCAACCCCGCGCTGTGATCCCAGACCACAGTCGAGCGCTTCGTTGCCCGAGGGCCGATAGGCCGCGCCCTGCTCCGGCCACACCACAGCCTCGGCGAGACGAGCAGCAGTCGCACGCCGACTCCGTCGAGGATCGGTCCGAGCCGGGACCAAGCGGCATGGCCGCGTGCGGGCGACAGGTTCAGCGGTCCAGTTCCGCCCAGAACGCGCAGTCGTGCCTGGCGGCGAAATCGTCCGTTATGACGCTGCCGGTCGCCCGCATGATCAGAGCCGGTCCGTCGGAACTGTGCCCGGTCGACTCCGGCCAGGCCGGCCATTCGGGCGAACCCGGAGCGTTCGGGTCACCGGTGTGGGCGAAGGTGGTCCACCACCGTTGCATTTGCGCGGCGAAAGCGGCGGACGCACCGGTCCAGGGAATCGGCACGCCCATGAATCTGGTGAACAGATAGAAGAGTTCGGAGGAGTGAAAGGCACCGGGCAGAACAGGATCGGCGTCGCCGAGCGGCGCCTGATCGACCTCGTACTGCCACAGCGGATGTCCGGCATCGCGCGCCGTTCGGCTGGTGAACAGCGCGGGACAGGCGAACCGGCTGTCGGTGATCACCGCGACCTGGGCGGCTGCCGGTGAGGGGTATCGGTCGAGCGGATAGCGGGCCAGGACTCGGTCGGCGTCGACGCCGAAAGTTCGGCGCACGTACCGTTCGTAGCTTGCCGCGTCCGGGGCGTGGCCGCGGGCATAGTCGGTTTCGGCGACGCTCAACGCACCTTCGGCGCTGGTGGTCCCGATAATGAGCGGCACCTTCCGCGTGTCCCCCACCAGAGCCGCGTCGAGTGTCCGCGTGATGACGACGCCGTCGACGCTCGGCACCCAGATGGGAGTCTGTCCGTCGGGCTCGACGTTCGGCGCGTCCAGGAGTCGCGCTACGGGCAGTGCGCGCAAGCAGGCCAGCCGGGTTGCGGCATCCCCGCATCCGACGCGCTCCGCATAGCGCTGCGAGCGCGCGAAGGCCTCGCCACGCTCGACAGGCGCCAGCGGCGCTTGCGCGCAGGCGCCGCTTTGGATGATCGCTTTGGCGAACAGGGCCTCGGAGCCGGGTGAAGCGAAGTGTGTGCAGACGCTCACGCCGCCGGCCGACTCACCGAAGATCGTGACATTGCCGGGATCGCCGCCGAAGCCGCGCGCGTTGTCGCGCACCCACCGCAGAGCGGCTTGCTGGTCCTGGATGCCGACCGTTCCAGTGGCGCCACCGGATTCGGCGGTCAGTTCGGGTAGCGACATGAACCCGAACGGTCCCAGGCGGTAATTGGGGATGACCACGATGACGTCGCCGTCGGCGACCATTCGGATGGGACCGTCGTATTCACTGTTGGAGCCGTTGATATAGCCGCCCCCGTAGAAGAACACCATGATGGGCAGCGGGCGATCACGGGCACGGTCCGGCGCGTATACATCGATGGTCAGGCAGTCTTCGCTGGTCTGCCCGATCGCTGGCAGGCCGGGCAGATATCCGTTCTGTGCGCACTGTGGCCCGTGGTCGCGCGCGGGGCGCACGCCGGGCCACGGCGGTACGGGGCGCGGCGGCCCGAACCGCGCTTCGCCCGAGGTGGGCGCGGCGAACGGGATGCCGAGGTATTCGGCGACTCCGTCGGCGGCGCGACCGGAGATCTCACCGCCGGTCACGAACACGTTCAGCGGCACCGACGCGACTACGGGCGCCGGGACGCCCGCGAACCCCGAACCCAAGGTGACCGTCAGAGCGAGCACGGTTCGCACGATCGAGCGAATCATGGCTGTCCACTACCTCCGATGCGTCGCTACGGTCGGCAGCGAGGCAGGCGGCCTCGTCCACCGCGGTAGCCCGCATCGATCGGCTCGGCGCGACGGTGCACTCCCGGCTCGGGAGTCGACCGGCCGCACGCGGCAGGAGCCGAAACGCCGCTGGAACCCTCACCTGGCAGATCACACGCGCGCGGCACCAGTCGACGACATCCGAACCGCTGCCCGCGCAGCGGACACCGTGCTCGGTCCTCATCCTCCGCCCGACCCCAGCAAGTCGCCGCTACCAACTTGAGCTGGAGCGATGGCACCTCGGGCTGATGCTACAGCGGTCCGGTGCGCGTCGCGGTACACGACGCAGCTGTTGCGAGCGCCACGCGCTGGTCGCACCGTCTGTTCGACAGCCGAGCCGCGCGTCAGCTCTCGGCGAGTAGGGACAGTTCCTCGGCGAGGATCTTGATCGTCTCGCGGATCTGGTCATCGGTATGGCAGGCGGTGAGGAAGAACCGCAGGCGCGACAGGTGCTCGGGCACCGCGGGGTACAGGATCGGGTTGACGTTGATGCCGCGGCGCAGCAGCGCGTTCGACAATTTCAGCGTCTTCGCCGAGTCGCCCACGATGCACGGGACGATCGGTGTGTCGTGGCTGTCACCGGTGTCGACCCCCGCCTCCCGGGCCAGTCGCAGGAACAGCCGGGAGTTGCGGCGTAAACGTTCCAGCGGTTCGCCCTCGGACCGCAACTGCCGGATGGCCTCGGCCGAGGCGGCCGCGTTCATCGGCGTCATGCCGACGCTGTAGACGAATCCCGGCGTCGTGTATTTCAGGTAGCGGATCAGCTCCGCGCTGCCCGCGACGTACCCGCCGCACCCGGCGAGCGCCTTGGATGTCGTCCCGGACCACAATTCGACATCGCCGCGATCGACGCCGAAGTATTCACCGATCCCGCCGCCGCCCGCGCCGAGCACACCGACGCTGTGCGCCTCGTCGATCATCAGCAGCGCCTGGTGCTTCTTCTTGACCGCGATGATCGCGGGCAGGTCCGGGATGTCGCCGTCCTGGCTGTAGACGCCCTCGATCAGGATGAGCACCCGCCGGTACTGGTGGCGGATCTCGCTGAGCAGTGCGTCGAGGGCGGCGTGGTCGTTGTGCGGGAACGGCCGGCGGGTCGCGCCCGACAGTTTGCAGCCCTGCATGATGCTGTCGTGGGCGAGGCTGTCGTGGATCACCAGATCTTGCGGGCCGACCAGGTGTCCGATGATCGTGACGTTCGTGGAGTGGCCGCCGACCAGCGCGATGGCGTCCTCGGTGCCGAGCAGGGCCGCGAGTTCGGCCTCGAGTTCGCGGTGCACCGGCTTCTCGCCGGACAGGATCCGGCTGGCCGAGCATGAGCTGCCGTAGCGCGCCACCGCGTCCTGCACGGCGGCGGCGACCGCCGGATGACCGGACAGACCCAGGTAGTTGTAGCTGGAGAAGTTGATCACCGGCGCACCGTCGATGACGGAGGTGTCTCGCGTGATGCCGTCGTTGATCAAGAAGTAGGGATTGGACAGCCCGAGCGCTTCGAGACCGGAGAACCGGTCGCCGATCGCCTTCACCTCCGCGAAATCCGAGATTCGGCATTCCGGCTCGACGACCGCACGCCGGGGTTCGGGTGACTGGGCAACCATGGGCCCGGCAGCGTGCTGCGCAACGGGCGCAGCCTGATGCGCGACGTGCGCGATGACCTCACCCAGCGTCGTGGTGGGCGTGAACCGGCTCGGATCGACGATCGCTCCGGGCAGCTTGCGCACGAGCGCGGCGATCAGGTCGGTGAGCATCAGCGAATCGAAACCCAGGTCGTCGCCCAGGGTTTGGGCATCGCGGAGCCGATCGACCGGGAATCCACTCACCCTGGCGAACTCCGCGCGAATGATGCCGGCGACAGCTTCCGGGGCAATCGGTGCATCCGTGGTCATCCGGGTCGCGATCGGCTGCGCCTCCGCTGGTGCGGCGTCAGCCTGGTGCGGCATGCGCCCGGAGGACGGAACGCCCGCGAGACTCGCCAGTACGGCGTTCTGTTCACGGAAGAGGGCGATCAACTGGTCCATGGAGGTTTCCTCGGGTCGAGCGGAAGGCGTGGGGGCGGCGCACGGTTCCAGCCAGAACCGCTGGTCGGTGGAGAACTCGTATCCGGGCAGACGACGGCGGACGCGCTGCGCGGGTTCGTAGAGCCGGTCCCAGTCGGGATCGAATCCGTCGCGATACAGCGCGGCGACGGTGTCGGCGAATTCGCCGCCGGTGGCGCCGGGCCCCGGGCTCGGCGTCAGGCAGCGCGCCGCGAGATCCGGGCGGACCCGGCCGACCAGTGCGGCGAGGACGCGGCGCGGCCCGAGTTCGACGACATGGCTCGGATCGGTCCCGAGCGCGGCCTCGACGGCCTCGCCGAAGCGGACGGTGGCGCGGACGTGCTCGGTCCAGTACGCGGCGTCCATCGTCTCGGTCGCGTCGAGCAGGCGACCGCGCACGGTCGAGTACAGCGGCAGAGCCGGTGTCCGGTAGACACATTCGCGGGCGATGGCGGCGAACCGCTCCAGCATGGGTTCCATCGAAGGGCTGTGGAAGGCGTGCGACACGGTGAGGGCCTTGGCGCCCACCCCGCGCGCCGCGAGCGCCTCGTGTATCCGGGTGATCGCCCGGGCGGCGCCGGACAACACGATCTCTTTCGGTCCGTTGACGGCGGCGATCGCGATCTCCGTCCGGTCTGCGAGCATGTCTGCGACGTCGGCCGCGTCCGCCCGCACGGCGAGCATCGCACCGCCCGCGGGCAACCGCTGCATCAGCTCGCCGCGTGCGACGACGAGACGGCAGGCGTCGTCCAGATCGAACACTCCGGCCACCGCCGCGGCCGCGAATTCGCCGATGCTGTGCCCGATCACCCAGGCCGGACGGACGCCGACGTCGGCCAGCGACTTCGCCAAGGCGTACTCCATCGCGAAGATCGCCGGTTGCGCGAGATCGGTGCGATCGATCTCGGTGTGCTCGTCGAGCATCAATTCGCGCACCGAGCGACCGAGCGGGTCCGCCATGGCCTGGTCGACCGCGGCCAAGGCACGCCGGAACAACGGGCTGGCCGCCTCCAGCGCGCGTGCCATTCCCGCGAATTGCGAACCCTGCCCGGTGAACATCCAGCCGACGCGCATCGGTCGCACCACTCCGGTATCCGCACCGTCACGCAGCCGCGCGATCGCGGTGTCTCGATCCGGCGCGACGATCGCGAGCCGGGCACGGCCGGACGATTTGACGTGGTTGCTCGTCCAGCACGTCTGCGCGAAATGATCCGGCGGGGTGGCAGCCAAGGCATCGGCGAGCCGAGCCGCATTGCGCCGCAGTCCTTCCGCGTCGTTCGCCGACACCGTCAGCACTCCCCCACCGGACGCCGGGGTCTTTTCCGTGGCAGCGGCGCTGCCCAGCACGACGTGGGCGTTCGTGCCGCCGAGGCCGAAGCTGCTGACTCCGCCGTAGCCGGGACCCTCCAGCGGCATCGGGTCGGTGAGCAGGCGCAGACCCTGCTGCGTCATCCGCAGCTGCGGGTTCTCCTGCTCGGCGAACCGCGACGGGGGAACGACGCCGTGCCGCAAGCTGAGGGCGACCTTGATCAGGCCCGCCACACCCGCGGCGCCCTCGGTATGGCCGAGATTGCCCTTGATAGAACCGATCCCGCAGGGGCGCAGCCGGTTTCGTCCGTGCAGCTGGCCCAGCGCCTTGACCTCGATCATGTCGCCGAGCACCGTGCCGGTGCCGTGCGCCTCGACGAAATCCATCTGTTCGGGCCGTACGCCGGCGCGCTCGCACGCCTCGCCGATCACTTGCTGCTGCGCCCACCGGTTCGGCGCCGTGATGCCGTTGCTGCGCCCGTCGGAATTGACCGCACTACCCTTGATCACCGCGTAGATCGGCAGGCCCGCCGCCTGCGCGTCGGCCAGGCGGCGCAGCACCAGCACCGCGACGCCCTCGCCGCGCACGATCCCGTCGGCGTCGGCGCTGAACGGCTTGCATCGGGCGTCGGGCGCGGAGAGACCGGCCTGCGTGTAGAACACCCCGACGGCGGGCGTGAGCACGAGATTGACGCCACCGGCGACCGCCTGATCGCATTCGCCGGAAGCCAGTGCCGAGCAGGCGAGGTGGACCGCGACCAGGGACGACGAGCAGGCCGTATCGACCGCGACACTCGGTCCTTTCAGGTCGAACTGGTAGGACAGCCGGTTGGCGGTCATGAAGTATCCGTTGCCCGAGCCGTGCTGCGGCGTGATCGCCGCGTAGTCGCTCATCTGCAAGTTGGCCCATTCGTTGGCCATAACCCCGACGAAGACCCCGGTCCGCGAACCGGCCTCGGCGCGCGGGTCGAGCGTGGCGTCTTCGAAGGCCCGCCAGGTGGCTTGCAGCAGCAACCGCTGCTGCGGATCCATCGCCTCGGCTTCGCGCGGGGCGATGCCGAAGAAGGCGGCATCGAACGCGTCCGCGTCGTCGAGGAAGCCGCCGCTGCGAGTGTTGATCGTGCCGGGCGCACCGGCCGGGTCGTGGAAGTCGGCGGCGTTCCAGCGGCTCGCGGGAACCTCGGAGATCGCATCTCGTCCGTCCATCAGCAACCGCCACAGCGTGGCCGGATCGGGCGCTTGGGGGAATCGGCAGTCGAGGCCGACGATGGCGATGTCGGTCATGCGGCGAGGGTGAATTCGGCGGCGATGTAGGTGGCGATGTCGGCGATGGTGGGGTACTCGAAGACCAGCACCGGGTCGACCTCGAGCAACCAGCGGTCCTCGATCTCGCCGCACAAGCTCACCGCAGAGACGGAGTCCATGCCCAGCTCGGCGAGCGGGACGACGGGATCCACCTCGTGGGGCGCGCGTTCGGTGTAGTCCGCCACGCGTTCCACCAGCCAGTCCTGAATGGCGATCGGACGAGTAATCGTGCTGCTGAACATGTTTCGGCTCCTCGGCGGGTTTCGATCGATCAGGCGGTGATGGACCGGCTCAGCGCCGGTTCGAGATCCTCATGCAGGACACCCGCGACGCGATCCTGGAGAAACGCCTCCCGCATCGAGCTGCGCTGGACCTTGCCGCTGGTCGTGCGGTGCACCGACCTGGGTGGAATGAGAACGACGTTCGGCGCGGGCACGTCGAACCCGCGCGACACCGCGACCTTGATCGCCGAGGTGAGTTCGGCGAGCGTGGCGTCGCCTTGCAGCGCCGTCTTGACACCTTGCAGCACCACGAGTCGTTCCCGGCCGCCCGCGTCGACGGATACGGCGACGCCTGCACTGTCGGCGAACGCCGGATGCAGCTCACGCACCAGCTCCTCGACATCCTGGGGGTAGACGTTGCGGCCGTTGATGATCAACAGATCCTTGAGGCGACCCGCGACGAACAGTTCATCGTCACGAAGCAGGCCGAGATCACCGGTGCGCAGGAACGGCCCCTCGCTGCCGAGGTGAGCACCGAAGGTTTCGCGGGTCTCGTCGGGACGATTCCAGTAGCCGGCGGCGACGCTTTCACCGCGGATCCAGATCTCGCCGACGGTGTTCTCCGCCAGTTGTCGCCGCGTGTGCGGGCAGACGATGCGAATGTCCAGACCGCGGGCCGCGGGTCCGCAGCCGACGAGCCGAGCATCGCGTCCCACGTCGAGGTAGACGGGTGCCGAGGGCGTCGATGCCGCACTGGCGAGCAGTGTCACCTCGGCCAGGCCGTAGGCAGGCCGAAACGTCGTCGGCCGCCAACCCGCGAGTGCGAAACGTTCCAGCACCGCCGTCATGGTCTGCTCGCGGACCGGCTCGGCGCCGCTGAGCGCAATCTCGAGAGTGCTGAGATCGAGATCGGCCAACTGCTCGTCGGTCACCCGGCGGGCGATGAGATCGTAGGCGAAATTCGGCGCGCCGGTGAACGTCGCGCGGTACTTGTCGATGGCCTGCAACCAGCGCACCGGACGCTTGAGGAACGTCGTCGGCGCCATCAGCACCAGGTTCGCACCGGCGTACACCGCCCCGAGCAGCATGCCGATCAGGCCCATGTCGTGGAAGTGCGGAAGCCAACCCACGCCTGTGCCTTCGTCATTCATCCCGCCCGCGGCGATGGCGGCCTCGTTGTGCATGAGATTGCCGTGCGTCACGACGACCCCTTTCGGGGTGCCGGTCGATCCCGACGTGTACTGCAGGAACGCGATCGTCCCGGAGTCGATGTCGGGCATCTGCCACGTGTCGGGGTCACCGAGGCGACCGTCGGTGGTGACCACGGCCACGGGCGTAGCCGCCGCGACGAGCGGCTGGAAATGCGC
This sequence comes from Nocardia sp. NPDC057455, assembly GCF_042802775.1. Lineage (NCBI taxonomy): Bacteria > Bacillati > Actinomycetota > Actinomycetes > Mycobacteriales > Nocardiaceae > Nocardia > Nocardia sp. NPDC057455. The sequence continues at coordinate 19,949 of NZ_JBHVDM010000058.1, forward strand.
TGTGGTGAGTACCAATCGGGCGCCGGAATCCGCGATCACATTCGCCACACGCCTGGCGCTGCCCGCATCGTGCGGCACAGGCGCGGGAACGGCCACGACCCCGGCGTACAGGCAACCGAGAAACACCCGCAAAAACATCAGCCCGTCCTGATAGAGCAGCACGACCGGCTCGGCCGATTCCGGACGCGCCGCCAGCCAGGCCGCGACAGCCCTGGCGTCGCGGTCGAGTTCGAGGTAGGTGACGACTTCCTCGCTGAGCCCTCGTCCGTCCTCACGCAGGTAGGTGTAGGACCTGGTTTCCCCGTATTCGATAATTTGCTGCCTTACGTGGTGAACGAAAGTCGGCTGCATCTCGTAGTTCCTCGGTAGGGATCGGTTTCGGCGTCGGCTACTACTCTCCGACGTCCGTAACCGCAGCAATAGAGACCTCAGGGACCGTCCAGCAAACCCCGGGGTGGGCCCGGACCCACCCTGGGGTCGGTGGTCGCCCGCCGTTCCGCATTCCGATAGCTGCGAATCTGCTACACCCCCACGGATCGCCCGCCCAGCGCGGCGGAGCAGACCGCCGGGCACTAGTTGCTTAGCGCAAGCAATTACTATATAGTTGCATAGCGCAAGCAACTTATCTCGTCTGGAGCGGCCATGGCAGTCTCACCCGATACGGCTCAAAGCCTGATCAAAGAGCTCTATCTGATGGGCCGGGCGATCCGTAGCGTGCTCGCGCATCCGGAGGAAGGGCACTTGCTTCCGGGTGGCATCGGGGTGCTGGGCACCCTCGAGTCCAAAGGCCCGTGCAGGCAGGTGGACCTCGCCGTGGACTTGTGCATCAGCCCGAGCGCACTGAGCAGGCACGTCACCGAGCTCGTCGGCGCGGGCTACATCAGCAGACACGCCGATCCCACCGACGGGCGGGCCACCCTCATCCGGGTGACAGACGAGGGCCGCGATCTGCTCTACCGCGTCCGCGCTTCGCGGGCCCGGAGCTTGCAGACCGTTCTCGCGGACTGGAGCGAAGACGACGCCGAGGGAGCGTGCGTCGCCGTGCAAAAGCTCCGCAACGCACTGACCGCGCACGCACAGAGCAGTGCGATGCACGCGCACCAGCCGGTTTCGAAAGAGAGTCAGGAAGTAGATGTCTAGTTCAGTCGAGTCGGTGACGCGACGCGACCCGTACGCGATGACCCACCGCGAAGTGCTGGAAGCGATGACCGGGCTGCTCGCGGCGCTGTTCACCGCGCTGCTCAGCACGACGATCGTCGCCACCGCGCTGCCCACCATCATCGGCGATCTCCAGGGATCGCAGACCGCTTACGCCTGGGTCATCACCTCGGCATTGCTGGCGAACGCGGCCTCCACGCCGATCTGGGGTAAGTTCGCCGATCTGTTCAACAAGAAAGCGCTGGTCCAATCGGCCATCGTCATCTTCGTCATCGGCTCGGTGATCGCCGGATTCGCCCACAACGTCCCCCTGCTGCTGGTCGCGCGTGTCGTCCAGGGCATCGGCATGGGCGGACTGACCGCACTCGTCGTCGCGATCATCGGCTCCATCGTCGCGCCGCGGGAACGCGGGCGCTACTCCGGGTACATGGGCGCCGTGATGGCGGTCTCGATGTCCGGCGGCCCCGTCCTCGGCGGTGTCATCGTCGACAGCCCGCTGGGCTGGCGCTGGTGCTTCTTCGTGTGCGTGCCGCTGGCCGTGATCGCGCTGGTGCTCTTGCAGCGGACCCTGCGGCTTCCCACCGACCGCAAGGACGGGGTGTCGATCGACTGGCTCGGCGCCGCACTGCTGACCGGCGGCGTCTCGGTACTGCTCATCTGGGTGTCGTTCGCTGGAAAGGCCGGCTACTACGACTGGATCTCGCGGGAATCGGCACTGTATGTCGCTTCCGGTGTGCTGCTGCTGCTCGCCACCGTGTGGGTCGAGTCCCGCGCCGAGTCGCCGATCATCCCGCTGCCGATCGTGACCGAACGCACCACGGGCCTGGCTATCATCGCCTCCATCGCGGTCGGTGTCGGCATGTTCGGCGCGACCACCTTCCTGGGCCAGTACTTCCAGACCGCGCGCGGCTACTCCCCCACCGCGGCGGGCGTGCTGACCATCCCGCTCGTCGCGGGCATGCTGATCGGCTCGGTCGGCTCCGGCCAGCTGATCACCCGGCGTGGCAAGTGGAAGGGTTTCGTGGTCGCCGGAGCCGCGCTGCTGGTCGCCGGATTCGCCTTGCTCTCGACGATCGACCACGCGACGAGCCTGTGGCTGGTCGGCGGGTACATCACCGTCGTCGGGTTCGGCGTCGGCATGATGATGCAGAACCTGGTACTGGCCGTGCAGAACACGGTGAGCGTGCACAACATCGGCGCAGCGTCGAGCAGCGTCGCCTTCTTCCGCACTTTCGGCGGCGCCATCGGAGTCTCGGTGCTGGGTTCGGTCCTGGCCACCCGGGTCGGCGAGCTGTCCGCGGAGGGCTTCGCCCGGCTCGGCATCCAGACCAAGTCCTCCGGCGGCAGCAATCTGGATCTCGACGCCCTGCCCGCGCCCATCGCGACCATCGTGCGCGCCGCCTACGGCGACGCGACCGGGCGGATCTTCCTCATCGCCGCGGCCGCGACGGTCGTCGCGCTCATCGCGGCGGCGCTGCTGCCCAACCGCCCGCTACGCCGCACGATCGACATCGATCCCGCCCTCGACCCGATGCAAGCCGACGCGCACACGGCGACTCGGCCGAATTCGGAGGGCGCCACGCAGCAGGACGGCGCCAAACAACCGGCCCTGCTCGACTGAGCCACCGATTCACGCGCAGAGCCCCGATACCGTCGGGGCTCTGCCCGTCGGCCTGGGGGCGACGGCGAAATCAGTACGGTGGACGCTCGGCCGAGCGCAGGTCCACGGTCGTCGCCGAGGTCAAGGCAACGGCCAGGCAGCGCAACTCGCCGGGAATCAACACCGATCGGATCGCCCCCTGGAAACATTCGAGCACCGCGCCGTCGGGCCAGCGCACGTCGTAGCGATACCAGCACCGGCCCGCGCCGCCGGCGCGCTGGACGTCGCGCTCGACCCGGACGGCCAGTTCGCTGAGCGCGGCGCGCACCTGACTCGGCGCGCCGGTGCTCGCGATCTTCCACCACGGCCGATTGAAGTAACCTGGCTCGGAGATCTCGACCAGGTAGAGCAACGGCATCCCCACGACGTCGGAGGCGGTCATACCGCTCAGAGTGCCGCAAAACGGACTGGACGGATGGGTGAAACGCCGGAGGTCTATCAATGCGAGACCGACTTCCGGGCGCAGCCCGCGTCAGGCCCCGAGGCGGTCGAGAAGCCAGTGCGGACCCACCGTTTCCGCCCCGACAGCCGCCACGCGAGCACGCAGTCCCCGGTCGGCCGTCACCACGGTGATCGGACGGCTGCTATCTTCCGCCCGCGCCGCGGCCACCACACCGACGATCGCGTCATCGCCCGAGCCGTCCGCGAGCACCACGCGCATGCCGCCGAATTCCGGATCCACCGCCGCGTCGACCGCGGCCTTCGCCGCTCCCTCGAGCACGACGATCACCTCGCCGGGTTCCGCTTGCCACGCCCGCGGCCCGGCCATCCGCTCGAGCAATCGCCGAGCAGCGCCGGGCCGATCGCGCCACCACCCATCGGGCCGCGAACCGACGACGTTCGCGGCGTCCACCACGATCAGCTGAACACCGTCCGCCGCCACGGCCTCAGTCTCCCGCGACGGTGACCACCGCGGCGGACTCGGGCTCGGCGGACCGAGCCGCCCGCACGGCGGCGAGCGCGTTGAGCCTGCCGTATCCGTACTTGTCGCTGTGCCCTTCCGCCCCGTACCCGCCGCCCTGCGGATCGATCTTGTCGCAGGCGTCTTTCAGCAGGTTCTTCACCTCGTCCCGAGTCAGGCCCGGATTCACCGACAGCATCAGTGCCACTATCCCGGCGGCGCCCGGGCACGCGCTGGACGTTCCACCGAAGTCGTTGGTGTAGTCGCCCGCCGCGTCGCCGGCCGCCGCCCTGCCGGGGTTGTAGCCGTTCGCCCCGTGCCGATCCACCGTCCAGATCCCGGGGGTGAGGGCGTCGGGATGCCCGAAGGGGCGGTGCCCGAAGTCGCTGCTGGGGAACGCGCACCACACCGCTTTGCCGAAATCGCTGTAGACACTGCGTTTGCCGGTGTCGTTGCACGCAGCGACCGCGATCACCTTCGCGTAACTCGCGTAGCCGTCGTTGTCGACGGATTCGTTGCCGTTGCCCGCCGCGAACAGCACCACGCAGCCTTTGCCGCCGCGTCCGCTGGTGACGGCGTATTCGATCGCCAACCTGGTGCTCGCGGGCAGCGCCACCACCCGGTTGTGCGCCGGATCGTTCGGCTGGAACCACTTGCCGTCGGCGGGGCCCCAGCTGCACGAGATGACATCGGCGCCGTGATCGGCTGCCCACCCGAACGCGTCCGCCTCGGCCTGCGAGCCGAGCCCGGAGGCGAGCCGGATCGGCATCAGGGCGGCCTCCGGCGCCACTCCGGATGCTCCGGCCGTGCCGTTGGCGCACGCCACGCCCGCGCACGCGGTGCCATGGTTGTCGCCGTTGTCGGGGCCGGTGCCGAAGGTGTCCTTCGGGCGCGGGTCGTCGGTCTTCGCCGTGACATCCCGTGGCGCGACGATCTTCGCGGCACCGGCGAACTCCGGATGATCGATGTCGACACCGTCATCGATCACGGCGATCGTCACCCCCGCCCCACGGGTAACCGCATGCGCGGCTTCCACCGCCGCGTGCGCGTCGATCGTGACACCCCCGATGGTGGTCTTCTTCAGATGCCACTGCTGCGGGAAAATCGTCTTCCTGGCACGGTGCCGAATCAGCTCCGGGTGGCAGTACTCGACGTCGTCGCGATTCAGCAGCGCGTTGGCGATGTCGAAGACCTGCTGGCCGGTGCCCTCGGGCGCCGCCGTGAAATAGGCGTTGGTCGCATACGAAACCGCCTGCTTCACAGTCAAGTTCGCCGCGTCCAGAACGGCGAGACAATGCTCGTGGTCGACGTGATCGACGAACTTCACGAAGATGTTCTCGGTATAGAGCACCGGCTCCCCGGTGACCGGGTCCACCAGCACATGTCCGGCGAACCGCACCTCCGGAGCGGCATCCAGCGCCGGCTTGCGTTCCTCCACCGACTTCGACCCCGCGGGCAGCCGATAGACCTCGACTCCTGCCTCCGGATAGGCCTGCACCAACGTCGCGTCGTCGAGTTCACCGCTGAGCGGTGTGCGCACCGACCCTGATTGCCGCCGGATCCCGCGACCGCTGTGCGTGCGCACCGCGATCAGATCGGGACTCTGCTCCAGCTCGAAACCAGGATCGTTTTTCGTACCGAAATTCGCGGTTGGCACCATGATCTCCTTAGTCGTGGGGACCCGAGCACCAACTATGAACTACATTCCGGCAACGACGAAATGCGAGCGGCGAACCCGCCTCGACGGCGGCCACGCCTGCCACCCGGCACCTATGCGACCGTGGCTCTCACCGTGGATTCGGATTCTTCTCACGAATCCACGGCGAGAGACGGCGGTTCCGGTGACCGGTCAGCGGAAGGCCCGCCGGTACGCCTGAGGCGTGATTCCCACGGTCTTGCGGAAGACCTTCCGGAACGCGGCCACGGAGGCGAATCCCGTTTGATCGGTGATGCACTCCATCGTGAGGATGGTCGTTTCGAGCAACACCTGGGCCTTGCGCACCCGGACGGTCTGGAGCCACTCGTTCGGCGTCATCCGGACCTGCTCGTGGAAGCGCCGGATCAGCGTGCGCTTGCTGACGCCGGCTCGCTCCGCGAGATCGAGCACGGTGATCTTCTCACCGAGCATCGTTTCCGCCCACTCCAAGGTGGGATTGAGGGACATGCTGTCGGCCTCCGACCGCGGACGTTCCGCGATGAACTGTGCCTGTCCCCCGTCCCGGGTCAATGGCATCACCGAGAGCCGGGCGATATCCGCCGCCACCGCGGTCCCACAATCCTTGCGAACCATATGGAGACACAGATCCAGCCCTGCCGCCGCCCCGGCCGAGGTCAAAATGCTCCCGTTGTCCACATACAGCACCGTGGGATCCACGCGGACCCGCGGATAGCTCCTCGACAATTCGGTGGCGGCCATCCAGTGCGTCGTCGCCCGCCTTCCGTCGAGCAACCCGACCGAGGCGAGGGTGAACGCACCCAGACAGATCGATGCCACTCGCGCGCCCCGCTCATGGGCCCGCACCAATGCCTTTCGCAATCGCTCCGATGGGCGCGACCGGTAACTCATCGCTCCCGGAACGATGATGGTTCCGGCCTCCTCCTCGAGATATTCGATGTCACCGAGACAGGAGATCTCGAAGAACTTCGACGGAACGTCGGAGTTCACCCCGCAGACCTGGACCTCGTACGCCGCGGTTCCGTCCTCATGCCTGGCCCGGCCGAAAATCTCCAGCGGCACCGAGAGATCGAACGGAATCACGTCGTCGACGGCCAGAACAGCCAATGACCTCATGCCTTCGGCCTAGTCGACCCGCTGTGGCGCTTCCGGTTCTGCCACCACCAACCCGGCGCGAATCAAACGCTTCAAAGCCCGGCCCTGCAGCACCGTCAACTGTGGCGCCAGCTCCGACCAACGGGCCGGACCGCGGTTCAGCGTCTCCCACAGTTCCTTGCCCCCGTCCCGCTCCAGGCACCGCACCTCGTTGCCCGGATCGGACGCGGAGTGGATCCGATGACAGGGCACGGTATCGGCCAGCGGCGACGGCGCCGCGTCGCTGTTGGCGATGGGGTCTCGCCAGTACGCGGCCAGCCCTTCACGAGCTGCTCGAGGAATCTCGAACGGCGGCGACATCCCTTTGAAGCCGGGAATGTCGGCCGCCACACCTGTGCGGATGCGTGCGTCCGGGGACAGCGTCACGACATCCTCCGGTGCCAGCTCGACCGCGTCGGCGGCGGTGAAGGCCCGCAGATAGGGGCCCTCGGTGGCCAGGTCACGCGGGTCGCGGGTGCCCTTCGTCATGATGTTCAGCAGGTCAGGCACCAGGGCGGTGTTCAGCAGCGCTTGGAAGGTGCCCTCGGTGGCATTGTCGACCTGCACTCGCCTGCCTTCCGCGCTCCAGTAGGGGCTGTCGGGGTGCGAGCGCGAGATCTCGTGATACCACTGGTCGATGCTCAGTGCCCAGGTTTCCGCCATCCCGCGCCACTCGACGTCGTAGTCCCGCCAGAGGTCTTCCTTGGATTGCTCGTCCAAGTCCTTGTCGAAGGTCTTGCGCAGCACCAATGCGGCCGCCCATGCCTGGGTGACGGCGAAGGACATCCCGGAGGAGAACAGCGGGTCGACGAAGTACGACGCGTCCCCGACCGCCATCCAGCGATCCGGGTACGAACCGAAACATTCGCTGACCCGGGAATAGTTTGTCGCGGTGAGCATTTCCGAACGAATCGGTTCCGCGTTCGCCACCAGGTCCTGCAGCACCGGGATCGACTTGATCGTCTTGAGGAAGATGTCCGGATCTCGCAGATCCACGCGAGCGATCGACTCGGGGTTGGTCACGATGCCGATCGACCACACGTTTTCCCGAGTACCGTCGACCAGCCGAGGCGTCGGGATGTACCAAACCCATCCGTGGTCGAAGGCCACCGCGTAGATCGGCGACAAGTCGTCGGCACGGAAGACGTTCCAGTCACCGGCCGCTCGCTGGGCGGGCACGCAGTTGCGGTAGTGCGACCAGACGGCCACGTTGCGGTAATCCGAAAGCCATTGCTTGTCGCGCTGCGAACCGCGGGCGGCCACCTGGTTCGCCCGGCCGGACGCATCGACGAAATAGCCTGCCGCGATCTCGGTTCCGTCTTCCAGCACTACCGTGGCCCGGTCTCCCTCGGAGAGGAAACGCACCACGCGCACGCCCTGGAAGACGTGGGCGCCACAGGATTCGGCGTGCTCGAGCAGCACGGTGTCGAATTCCGCCCGATTGACGTGGACAGACCAGCGGTACACGCCGTCGGCCAGGTAGTCCGCGTGCTCGAAGAAGCCGACGAACGGCCGGTCGGTGTCCCACTGGTAGATGCCGCCGAACTTCTGGATCCAGCACTCGCTCGCGAGCACCTTCTCGAGCGCACCGCTCGCCTGGAGAACGGGGACAAGGGGATGCGCGCCCGATTCGCCGATGTGTTCACGGGGGAACACCTCGCGATCGAAGATCGCCACGCGCAGATCGGTATCGCGGCAGAGCATCGCGGCGAGCGTAGACCCCGCGGGTCCACCACCCATGATGACGACGTCGTACTCGGTCGCTGGTCGAGAGATCGGTGTAGCCATTGATATTCCTCTCTGATGGCCCATTGCTCAGATGATCTGAATGCGCTGGAGGTGCCGGGAAACCGATTCGGTGAACGCGTTTCGGCCGTGCAGCAGCGCGTGGTTCTCGGCCACGACGATGTCGCCGGTCCGCCACTCGTGGGCGTAGCAGTAGCGAGCGTCGTGCAGCCGCTCGCGCAGGTCCTCCATCACTCGTACGCCGTCCTCGGCCGTTATGCCGTCGACCGTCAGGAACAGCGGATTGGCGTAGCGCGCGGGATCCAGGGGCTCGGCATATCTGATCGTCGTCTCGCCGGTGGCCGGATGGGTACCCAGCAACGGCCATTCGGCCAGGCCGCCGTAGTGCGCGAGTTTGTCGGTCCGATAGGTGATCGTGGTACGGGCCCACAGCTCTTTCAGCTCTTCCGGCGCGTCCCGATAGGCCTGGACGCTGTCACAGAAGACGGTCTCACCGCCCACGCCCTCGCCCCGCACGCATTGGAAGAGAAAGAATCGCGGTACGTGCTCGGCGAACGCGCCGTCCCAGTGGAACGGGACATCACCTTTGTCGAAGAGGTAGTTCTCGGCCGTGTCCCGAACCACCAGATCGAGGATCGAACCGAAGTTCCATTGCAGGATCTCGCCGGCCGCACGGCAATAGTCTTCGAGTTCCGGCTTGCCGAGCAGGCCGAAGCCGCGGAGTACGACCACCTTCGCACCGAGCGTCAGTGCGAGCAGTTCCTCGATCGGCACGTCGGCCAGTGCCCGGCCCGGCACATCGGACGTCACCAGACGGCCGAACGGCCGCAGCGGCTCGCCCTCGAGCAGTATCTCGTTCAAGCTTTTCGTCATGCGTCTCCTCGGTTTCGCTGCGATTCGGTTTCTGCTGCCGGTCCGAGGACGAAATGACTGGGGCGACTGTTGCGCCACACCAAGCGAGCGCCCAGTTCCTCGGCATGCATCCGCTTGACCAGCGTGTAATTCGTTCCGTCGTCGAGCACCACGCCATGCCACGGAGTCAGCCAGCTGTCCTGGGTCCGCAGGAGGTGGAACCCGATCTTCTCGGAGTGATTCGTCTGTGGATGGATCGACAGCCGCACCGCGTCCGGGAAGATCTCCGCCATCAGACGGCTCCACGCTTGACTGCGCTGCACCACTTCGTAAGCCGTCTCCTTCGATCGGTTCCGCCGCTGCGTGGCCGACAGGTCGGGCAGCAGTACGGCGTTGTCCTCGACCATGAACCGATGTATTCCGTTGAACATCCGGCGCGCCGCGGGCTCGGTCCGGACTGCCTCGCGCAGCACATCGATACCGTCGGAGTACTCCTTCAGCAGCCGCTGCCTGCGTTCGTCCCAGGACATTTCCGGCATGGCGTCGCGCAGCCCGTACAAGCCGATGGATCCGCCGCCGGTCGACCGGATGATCCGGCGGAGCTCGTCGCCGTACTGATCGACGTGCGGGTCCGGGATGCCCAACGTGTCACTGAAGACATGGCCGTCGGAACAGATCGTGACGATGGCACCCGGCCGGTAGACGGCCGAGATCTGGTCACAGAATCCTTGCAGCGACTCGATCGCCAGAGTCTCCGCCATATCGGGCAAGCGCCCCAGCGTCTTCCGGCGGTTGCGCGACTTCGCCGGGAACGCGGGGATGATGAAATGGACCGGCACGCCGGCCTCGATGTATCGGCTCACCTTGCTCATGTGCGGTGCGTAGCAATCCGCGCAAGGAGCCAAGTCGCACACGGACTTCGGGTCGGCACTGCGCCGGCGCGCGAAGACCAGGCGAAGTATCCGGGTGGCAACCGATCCGACGTCATCGGCGGGACTCGGGTAAAGCTGTGGTCGTCCGAGTTCCTGGACACGCTCGGAGCCGTTGTCGACAGTCGTACTCATCACTACCTTTCGAGCACACAAACGAGCGCACGCAACCGGACCGCACGGCGAGAATTCCGCGATCAGCGCGGATCGAACCGTCGGTAGCTGCCTGCGATCAGAACGTTGAAGCAGGACACGGATTCAGGCGTCGGATTCGATACGATATCCGGGATCGGCGAGCCCCGATGCTCACAGCCAGATCTGAATCACGTAGTCCATTCGATCGAACACCCCCCACGTTCACAACCGATTCTGTGGTTTATAACACTCCCAGGATACCGCCGAACGGACTGCTGGGCAACCACATTCCGACACACGGCGACAAAAAAGAATTCGGAGGCCCGTGGCATGGCCACGCGCCTCCGAACAGGCATTTCGGTTATTGTCGATCGCGCACCAGGAGCGACTAGCCGGCCACTCTTTCTCCGGCAACCGCCGGTCGTTTCGGCCGAGCAAAGCGGCGCATCGCCGGAGATTCCACGAAGGTGAACAACAGCCACGCGGCGAAAATAGTCGAGCAGAACAACAGGACGATCAGCAGCACCGCGACCGGAGCGCTGAACGTGGCGGCGTTCATCAAGCGACGCACGTAGAACAGCGTCACGCCTTGACAGATGTAGAAGGCGAACGAGATCTCGCCGAGCCGGACCATGAGCCTGCTCGACAGGAACTTCGACGAGCCGTCGATGTCGGACCGGGCGGCGGCGCCGATCAGCAGCGCCAGGGGCACCGCGGTCGCCAGGACGAAGCCGACGTAGAACGGCGTGTACATCGCCACCACATACCCCGCGCCGACGGCCGCCACCGCCGCCGAGAGCGGAATGCGCGGCCAGCGCCCCTCCGCCACTATCCGGGCGACGAACACGCCTAAGAAGAATTCGAACAGACGCGTCGGCGGGAAGAGATATCCGAACCACAGCTGCAGTACCGGAATGGGCGTGAGTTCCGACTTCTCGGAACCCGGGATGACGAATGCGGTCAACAGGACGATCACGCAGATGCCGGCCACCATCGCCGCCGCGCCGTACCACAGATATTTCACGTCTATACGCAGCACGGCCGGGATCAGGAACGGAAACAGAACATAGAAGAGGAGCTCACAGGACAAGGTCCACGACGGTGTATTGACGCCCGCGTTGATATAATTCTGCGGAAACCAGGCATGCAGCAGGAAAAGATTCGGCAGCCACGACTTCCACGGTGTTATCGCCGCCGCGAACAACACCATCGATGCCACCCAGAGCGTCAGATGGTTGGGAAAGATCTTGACCATTCGCCGACGAATGAACTGCAGCTTGCTCGCGCCCGGTTTCCACGACCAGGTCAGCACGAAGCCGCTCAGTATGAAGAAGAACGACACCCCGAGGAATCCGGCTTTGCCGACCAACCATGCCGCGTCGTACGCGATATCCGGATCGGAGAAAAGGTTCACCGGCTTGTAGGGCGGTATCGGCGAGTTGGGCAGCATCACGTGGAAGACGAAGACCGAGAACGCCGCGAAGAACCGCAGCCCGGTCAACGACGGCAGCCGTTTGCGCTTGTCGAGGTCCATCACGATCAGCCCAATCCGACGACGAAGGGAAATTCCGGTCTGCCGCCGAGCACGAAGGCGCCCGTGGACTGGATCACCTGGTCGTGGGCGATGATGTGCCGTGCCATCGTGTTCGTGTCACGCAACCAGATGTCGAGCGGATTCGGCCGGTAGATCGAATCGGTGCCGACGAGCTCGCACAGACGGGTGACGATGCGCTGCGCTGCGCGGAAGGCGTTGGTCCTGGCCAGCGCGGTCGCGATCCTGAGGTCGGCGGGCAGATCGGCGAAACGGTTGTTCTCCAACGCGTCCCACAGTTCCGCCACCGTGTTGACGACCGCCCCGCGCGCGACGATGTACTCCATCTCGCACTCACCGAGCAGGTACTGGGCACGGTAGTTGTCGGCCCACTTCTGGCCGGTCGCGCTCACCGTCTTCCCGTCCGCGAGGCCGCGGACGTAGTCCAAGGCCGCCCGAGCCGTTCCCAGGGGTACACCAGGCATGATGCGGGCCAGAGCCTCCGGCTCGGCCAGCTTCCCGCGACAGCTCTTCCGTTCGCCGAACGCGAAGGAATGATGCTCGGGAACGAAGAGATCCTCCACCGCGTAATCATTGCTTCCGCTGCCGCGCAGGCCCGTGGTGTCCCAGGTGTCGAAGACGGCGACCTGATCGCGGCGCATGTAGAAGAGCCGGACCAGCGGCCCGCCTTCCGCGGTCTCCTCCATCCGGCCGCCCGAGGTCACGAAAGCACCGCCGATGACCAGGTCCGCGTGCGTGATCGCGCTGCCGAACTTCCATCGGCCCGTCAATCGGTAGCCATCGGCCACCCGCTCGGCGCGACCGGCCGGGAAGATCAGTCCCGCCGTGATCAGATCCTGCGTCGGCATCAGCTCCGCGATGGCCCGCTCGTCGAGATAGCCGGCGTAGATGCCGGTAGCGGCGCCGATCATGGCGCACCAGCCGGTGGCCGTGTCCCCGTAGGACAACGCCTCGACGACCTCCAGCTGCTCGAGCGAGGTCAGACCCGGCCCGCCGATCTCACCGCTGAAACCCATCCGATAGACGCCGATCTCACGAAGCCGCTCGACGATATCCATCGGAAGCCTGCGCTCGGCATCGATCTCACTGCGACGTGCGGCCAGGTCGGGAGTCAGCGAACGTACCGCCGACAGCAGGGAGGTCGCCGAAATTGTTGCTGCAGTCATGTGCTGAATTCCTATGCCAGAGAATGTGTCTGCGACTCGCGCAGGAGGAGCTCGATCGCCGAAGTGGTCTGTTCGGGCCCCAGAGCCGAATAGCCGCCGTCCACGGTCCACTCGGCGCCGGTGACGAAGCTCGCCTTGGGCGATGCGAGAAATGCGGCCACCTCGCCGATTTCGCGCGCGTCGCCCGCCCTGCCCAGCATGTGGAACCGGGATGCCACCGCGTCGGTGCGGGCCCGGTCCCCCTCGGTGATCTCGTGCATCACCCGAGACCAGGTCCAGCCCGGCGACACGCTGTTCACCCGGATCCCGTCGCCCGCGTACTCCAGGGCGAGACTGCGGGTCAGCTGCAACAACCCGGCCTTGCTGACGGGATATCGAAGTCGTCCGGCCTGAGCGATTCGCCCGCTGGGAGAGGTGAAGTTCACGATGGACCCCGAGGTGTCGCGCAACGCGTGTCGCGCCGCCTCGCACAACATCGCCGTACCGACGACATTCGTGTTCAGCACCTCGAGCCACGCTGCCCGCGCATCTCCGCCCGGCCCGTCGTCACCGTAGACGCAGGCGATGTTGACCAGCGCGTCGATCCGGCCGTGCCGGTCGACCGCTGCCGCGACGAACGACTCGATCGACGAATCGCTGCGCAGGTCGACGGGCACGAAGACCGCTCGGTCGCCGATCTCGGCGGCCGCCCCCTTCCCCCCGTCCGTATCGATGTCACCCAGTACGACATTCGCGGAATATCCAGCGAAGACACGAGCGACTTCAGCGCCGATGATGGTTGCCGCACCGGTTACGAGTACCGTCTTACCTTCGAACAACGTCGACTCCCCTCAGCTGCGCCCTCGACCGGCGCAAGCCATGGCACGAAGTATTCCGAACGAAAAGAGCGACCAGCCAGTACCATTCGCGACAGAGATGCACACCTTTGCGCCAGTCGGCGCTACGCCGCGTCGGACGTGGCGTAGATCACTATGAGCGCTCGTCCGCCGCGCGGATGCGATATCGTCTCAGTGCAGGCAGTCCATGTTTCGGGGGTTCCGCGCTGCGGTCGATGTGTGACGGAATGTCCCGTGTGAGCATCGAATCCGGTCCCGCGATGTCCTCAATGTCGAACGGAGTCGAGACGTTGCCGAGCGACCAAATGATCTTCTTGTTGCTGGACCTCGTGTTGATCGTGGGCGCGGCACGTCTGCTGGGCTGGCTGGCCGAGAAGGTGGGGCAGCCCGCGGTGATCGGTGAGATCGTGGCGGGCATACTCGCGGGTCCGACAGTTCTCGGGGCACACTTGTCCGAGATGGTCTTTCCGCACGACACTCGTTCGTATCTCACGGCTTTCGCGAACGTCGGCGTGATGATCTTCATGTTCTCGGCGGGTCTCGAGATGGATCTGCGATCGGTCGCCGGGCGGCGGCGGTCGGTCACGGCGATCGCGCTCTCGGCCTACCTCGTACCCTTCGCGCTCGGTTCCGTCATCGCGCTGTGGGCGCTGGCCCGGCACGACGGCGGCAACCGGCTCAACTTCGCGCTTTTCATCGGTTGCGCGTTGGCCGTCACGGCCTTTCCGGTACTGGCCCGGATCCTGCACGACCGCAAACTACTCGGTACCCGGCTCGGCCAATCGGCCATGACCTGCGCCGCACTGGACGACGTCCTGGCCTGGTGTGTCCTGGCGGTGGTCATCGGCATCGCCCGGCCCGGCCAAGATCACCACTGGCGGTTGCTGCTGTTCGTCCCGCTGGTCGTGGTGTTGTGGTGGGCGGTGCGTCCGGCCCTCGACCGGCTCGCGGGCGCCGGTTCCGAGAAGAACACGAGCAACATGGTCTTCCTCGGCGTCGCGGGCGCACTGTTGCTGGGAGCCACCACCGAATGGCTCGGATTGCATCTGATCTTCGGCGCATTCCTGTTCGGAGTCGTGTTCCCCCGACGGCTGCGCGCGGCCGTCGACAGCGGGGCCCAACTGCTGAGCAGCATCTTCCTGCCCGCCTTCTTCGTGGTGGCCGGCCTCCAAGTCGACCTCGGTGCGATCGATCGCGCCGGCATCGGCGAATTCGTCGCGATCATGTTCGCCGCACTCGTGGGCAAACTCGGCGGCACCTACCTGGCGGCGCGGCTCAGCCGCACCGACCGGGCGGAAGCCGCGGCCCTCGCTGCGTTGCTGAACACCCGAGGATTGACGGAGCTGGTGATCCTGAACATCGGGCTGACGATCGGCGTCATCGACGAGCGGCTGTACTCGCTGCTGGTCATGATGGCGTTGATCACCACCGCGATGACAGCGCCGTTGCTGAAGCTGTTCGGTGCCGCCACCCCTCGCGGCGACCAGCCACCGGACACAGCGAAAGAAGGGCGGCGCACCGATTCCACCGCTCAGGCCGAGGCCACGGCTTCATGAGGCAACGGGGGGAACCTACGGGCTCCACCCGCACGGGTGAGCCGCCGCTGCCACGCGGCGGCGAGAAACGCACTATCCCAGCGGCTTTCGTGGATGTCGACGAAACGTTGGTCCGATGCGTCACCTTTCTGTCCTTGTTCGTCTTCGACGCGCGCCGCCGTGGGCGCGGCGCCGAGGCCGATACCCTGGTCGAGGAGTTCCGGGCGCTCCGGGCGGCCGGAATGAGCCGTGCCGAATCCCATCGGTGGTTCTACCGGCACTGGGCGGGCCGCGATGTCGCCGACGTGCGGCGCGTCGGCGACGACTGGTTCACGAGCCGCGTCGCGGACCCGGCGTTCTTCAATCCGGCGGTACGGCACCGGCTGGACGAACTGTCACGCACCGGCACTCACATCGTCCTGGTATCGGGGTCCTTCACCCCGGCGCTGCGCCCGATCGCCGAAGCCGTCGGCGCCACCTCGGTTCTGTGTACGACGATGGAGACGACGGCCGGGAAGTACACCGGAGAGGTCCTGGCGACGATGGTCGGTACCGACAAGTCCGCAGCCCTGCTGCGCTACGCCGAGCGGACCGCCGTCGACCTGACGTCCTGCACGGCGTTCGGCGACCACCACTCCGACGCCGCGATGTTCGAACTGGTCGGCCATCCCGTTGTCGTCGGCGACCTCGATCCGCGACTGCACGGCTATCCCGCGCAGCGGCTGCCCGGCTAGGTCCCCGGCACCGACCGGTTGCCGATGGTGAACGTGCGCCGGTACTGCGCCGGACTGACACCGAGCTGCCGCTTGAACACCGCGCGGGTATTGGCCGGGTTCCCGAGGCCGACACGGTAGCCGATCTGGTCGATGGGGAGTTCGGTCGTCTCGAGCAGTTCCCGCGCCTGGTTCAGGCGCGCGCTGGTGATCCAAACGTGTGTGGAGGTCCCCGTCTCCTCCCGGAATCGCCGGATGAAGCTGCGGCGCGAGAGATTCGACCGCTTGGCGAGATCTTCGAGCGAATGCCGGTGGTCGAGGTTCGCCAGAATCCACGCCCGTGTCTCGGAGAGCAGGCCGGAGGAGGTCTGCTCGAGGAACTGCCGGGTGTACTGGGCCTGACCGCCCTCGCGAACCGGCGGCGCCACCAGATCGCGGGCGCGTTCGTTGGCGGCCGCCGCGCCGATGTCTTTGCGCACCACGTGCAGGCAGAGGTCGATCCCACTGGTCACGCCCGCGGAGGTCAGCACGTCACCGTCATCCACGAACAGGCGATCGGCATCGACATCGATATCGGGATACCGGCTCTGCAGCAACGGCGCGGCCCGCCAATGCGTCGTAGCTGGCCGGCCGGCCAGCAACCCCGCGGCGGCGAGAGCGAAAGCGCCGGTGCAGATCGACAGCATTCGCGCGCCTCGCGCATGGGCGTCGCGCAGCGCTCGCAGCACCGGTTCCGGCGGCGGCTTCCCGTACGACGCGTAGCCGGGCACCACCACCGTGCCCGCGTGACGCAGAGCCCCGAGCCCGGCCGTCGCCACACAGGACAATCCCGGCACCGAGGTCGGCACCGTCGGCGCGACCGCGCACACCTCGAGCCGATAGTTGGGGTCGGAGCCGAACACATCGATCGGAATCGCGGCATCCAGAACAACCACTTCGTCGGGAATGACAACAGTCACCCGATGCGCGCCCCCATCCGCTTCCATGGCCCGATCGTAGCGGTGATCGGCACTCGGGCTACTACCCCCGCCTTCCGGCGCACACATAGCCTCGCTTGAGCGTCCGAGCCGACAAGCCGAAAGAAGGAGTTTGATGTCCGATATCGCGGACTTCTCCACCAGCAACGGAGGGTTCCGGAGCGTGGTCGTGACTGCTATCGAGATGTCGACCGCTGTCGGCTCCGATACCGACGCGACCTGGAAAGGACTGCTCGCGGGGGAAACCGGGATCGGCAAGGTGCAAGATCCCGACTTCGAGCGCTTCCAGGTTCCCGTCGACATCGGCGGCCAGTTCAAACTGGATCCCACCGATGAACTCAGCCGCGTCCAGAAGCGCCGCATGTCCTACGTCCAGCAGATCGCCTATGTGATGGGCAATCGGATCTGGGACACCGTGGGCAGGCCGGAAGTCGACCTGGATCGTCTCGGCGTCTGCATCGGCACCGGTCTCGGCGGCGCCGACACGATCATCGAGTCCAACGATCTGATGCGCGATGCCGGCTACCGCAAGGTATCTCCCTTCGCGGTGCCCATGGCCATGCCCAACGGCGCCGCGGCGGTGGTCGGGTTGGAACTCGGTGCGCGAGCCAGCGTCATCACACCCGTGTCCGCCTGTGCGTCGGGATGCGAGGCGCTGGTGCACGCGTGGCGTTCGATCATCCTGGGCGAGGCCGACATCGTCGTCGCGGGCGGCGTGGAGGGCCGCATCAATCCGCTGGCGGTGGCCGGATTCTCGATGATGCGGGCGTTGAGCACACGGATCGACGAGCCAGAAGCCGCGTCACGGCCATTCGACCGGGACCGCGACGGTTTCGTGTTCGGCGAAGCGGCCGCGCTGTTCGTGCTGGAGTCCGAGGACCACGCGCGGGCTCGGGGAGCGAAGCCCCTGGCTCGCTTGATGGGCGCGGGCCTGACCGCCGACGGCTATCACATGGTGCTCCCCCACCCGGAGGGCGCGGGGAACATTCGAGCGATGCGCCGCGCGATCGAAACGGCCGGCGTGCGCCCCACCGATATCGACCATGTCAATGCCCATGCCACGGCTACCCCGTTCGGCGACCTGGCAGAAGCCAAAGGCATCCGAGCGGCGGTGGGTGACCACGCCTCGGTCTACGCGCCCAAATCCGCTTTGGGACACTCGGTCGGCGCGGTAGGTGCGGTGGAAGCCGCCCTGACCGTGCTCAGCGTCCGGGACGGGGTGGTGCCGCCCACGTTGAACCTCGACAATCAGGACCCCGAGATCGATCTCGACATCGTGCACGGCAGCGCGCGCACCCAGAACATCGAATACGCGCTGAACAACTCCTACGGTTTCGGCGGTCACAACGCGGCCGTCGTCTTCGGCCGCTGCTGACGGAGCCGTGCGGCGCCGGTGTCCGTGCATGTCACGCATGGCGGGCTCGGCTGCCGGAATCCTCTTCACCGGGCCGACCGGTGCCTGCGCCGCGGCGGGCACGTTTTCCGCGGGCGATCTCCGTCGCGAGCGCGTCCAGCGGTTGAGCGAACCGGTGCAACGGGTCGGCCAGCCCGGTCAGCCACGCCCAGGCGGCGTCGATGCCCTCGGAGTCGAGGGCGTACAGCCGTCGCGTGCCCTCGGCGCGTACTCGCACCAGCCCGGCGTCGCGAAGCACCTTGAGGTGCTGGGAGACGCCGGGCTGAGAGATCGGCGTGTGCTGCTGCACGGCGGCGACCAGCGCACCCGCAGGTTGCTCGTCGGCGGCCACGATTTCGAGGATGAACCGGCGGACCGGGTCGCCGAGCGCCTCGAAGATCTTCGTCGGGGAACGGTCCATCAGGCCTCGGAGCCGTTCCCCGGGTCCACCGTGTAGAAGTCGATGGTTCGCAGCGCGGCCGCGTTCGCGGCGGCGGGGTCGTCCCCGTCACCGACAGCCGCCTCCGCCCAGCCGAGCGCCGCCGTCCGGACGAACGTCACGCCCTCGGGTGTGGTCGGGAAGGCCATGCCCTCGGCCGGGTCCACCGGATCTCCGCTCGCCAAGTGCAGCCCGAGCCCCATCAGGCCGAGATCCCAACCGACGCCGACCGCCCCCGGCCCGTATTGCGTCCAGAACTCCGGATCGACCGGTGCCTCATGCGCCAGCTCCAACTCCGTGCCGTCGTCGGCAGGGGTGAGACGAACCGTCAGCCAGGAGATCTGCGGCCCCATCTCCCAGGTCACAGCGAACCGTTCCGGCGCGTCGCACGCTTCGACGACACCGTTGGCGTTGCCCTCGAGCTGATAGCGGCCGCCGACGCGCAGGTCACCACTGACAGGCAGGAACCAGCGCGGAATCCGCTCGATGTCGGTGAGCGCCTCCCAGAGATCCGCCTGATCCGTCGGGTAGCGGCGGCGGGCGACAGCGATCCGGGTCGGCGCGCCGTGGCGAGATCCGGTGCGGACCTCGCGGGTGACGAGCCCGGCGATGGCTGCGGGATCGGTCAATAGTGGCATGACATCCTCCTTGAATAAGTTTGAACTTATATTAGACAGTCTCGGGGCGACCGCAAGACCACCGCAGCGTTCTCAACCATTCGGCCGCGCCGCCGGGACGCGACGGGCCGCCGTCCGATCAGCCGTTCGAGGACGACCCAGCGATGGCACGCAGCGCGGAGATCATCCCTGCGACGGGGATGCCCGGATCGATCGCGCGGAACAAACCCAGCCCTACGCCGAGCGCCAGCACCGCGACGGCGGCTTCGTCCCGCGGCATGGGAGTGTCGAGATCGCCCGTCGCCCGCAAGGCGGCGCCGACCATGCCCACGATGTTGTCGAGCCGGCTCGCCAATGCGGCGCGGAGGTGCTCGTCGCGTCGCGCGTGGACGCTGAACTCCAGTTCCAGTTGTGTCCAGTCGGGATCGCCAACCACCCGTTCGGCCCACTCCGTCATCCGCATCAGACGCGCGGCAGCCGTGGGTGCGGCAATGATCTCGGCGATCTCCGCCGCGCGTTCACCGTGGATTTCGTCGAGCACCGCCAGACACAAGTCGTCTTTCGTGCGGAAGTTCGAATACACCGCCCCTTTGGTGAAACCCGCGACTTTCGCAACCTTGTCCAGAGTCGTCGCCTGATAGCCGTCCTCGAGGAAAAGCCGTTTGGCGGTCGCGATCAATACGGTGCGCGTCCGCGCCTGGCTCTGCGCCCGGGTCGGCCGCGAACGCCCTTCCCCTCGAAGCGGCCGACACTCATCGCTATTCCCGGACAATTTCTACCCCTTACAGATACTCTCAGTATCCGATTCTAGATGCCATGGGTATCCCAATCGCAGGAAGGATCGCATCGTGAGGAGCCGAATACTCAGATTGGCCACAGCTTTGACGGGAACCCTCATCGTCGTCGGGGCCGGGGCGGTCACTGCCCCCCACGCATGGACGGAACCGTCCGCAGAAACCGTGGCCGGCGACGAGTTCTACATTCCACCCGCGGCGGAGGTGGGCGCGCTGGGCTCCATCATCCGCACCGAATCGTCGCGACTGGCGCTTTCGGTCCCCGGACAGCCGGGACAGGTCCCCGCGACGTCCACGCGCGTCATGTACACCAGCAGCGATACCCACGGCAACCGGGCAGCCGTGGTGGGGACCTATCTCGAGCCGTCCCAGCCGTGGACGGGCCCGGGCGAACGACCGCTGATCGCCTACGCGGTCGGCACGAAGGGGCAGGGCGATCAGTGTGCGCCCTCGAAACTACTGGCGCAATTCGTTCAATATCAGCCCCCGTTCGACGTAATCGTCGAATACGACGTGCTGGCGCTGTACACACTGCTCGCACGCGGCATGTCGGTGATGGTGACCGACTACCACGGTCTCGGCACGCCGGCGGTGCACGACTACCTCAACCGGAAATCCCAGGCCTACGCCCTCCTCGACTCCGCGCGAGCGGCGCTGCAATTGCCGGGCACCAGCCTTCATCCAGGCTCGCCCGTCATTCTGTACGGATACTCCCAGGGCGGCATGGCCTCAGCCGGCGCGGCCGAACTGCAGCCGGGCTACGCGCCTGAGCTGAACGTGCGGGGCGCCTACGCCGGCGGACCGGTCGTTGACGACGAATACTTCATCGGCTTCAACGACGGCCGGGCCGCACTCGGCCCAGCCTTCGCGTGGATCCTCAACGGTATCGCCGCCAACTATCCCGAAACCCGCCCGGTGCTCGACGCCGAACTCAACGACACCGGCAAGGCGATCCTGCGCGAGTCGCTGGAGAAGTGCGCCGTACCGGTCGGACTGGCACAGCAGTTCCCGAACACCTCCCAGTGGACCACCAGCGGGCAACCGCTCACCGCGGTCATCGATCAGTCCCCGGTCTTGAAGGCGGCGTTCAACGATCAGCGCGTCGGCACGCTCACCCCGGGAGTACCCGTGCTCATCGCCTCGAGCCCGATCGACGAGGGTGCCCCGTACGTGCCCGTCCGTGAACTGGCTGCCGGGTGGTGCGGCGGTGGCGCGCCTGTTCAACTGAACGCGAACGGCGAGTTGCCCAGCGTCATCAGCGGACTGCGGGCCACGCACGTGCTGGCGTTCTTCCCGTCACTGGTGGCGTCGCAGCAGTGGATGACCGAGCGGCTCGCGAACCAGCCCGCTCCGACCAACTGTGGGGCGCTGCCCTGATTTGCGAAAACACGATTCACTCGGATACCGTCGGTATCTCGATCGGAGACTCTGCGCGGCCCCTCGCGCAGCGGTTCGGCTCGTAGCGCCGAGATCTCCATGCACGGTGGTCGGCCGCGGTTCGGTCCCACGT
>NZ_JBHVDM010000059.1:0-41461 GCF_042802775.1 Nocardia sp. NPDC057455
ACTCCACACCGACATCGGCCGGGTCCAGAGATGGGACCCGGCCGAGTCGTTTCGGGCTGCCGCCGGTATGTGCGGCGCGACTCGTTGGTATCTGAAGGAGAAGACGTGGGATCGGCCTTGGAGTGGGTGCTACGCGACGAGGTCGCTGCCGCCGACTTCGCCGAGGTGACCAGCGCGCCTGGCGCACTTGTCGCCGGTTGCCATCTCACCGCTCTCGAGATCGGTTACTCGGCTCGGTCTCATGCCGATTACCTCGCCAAGATCGCCGGTCAGAAGTCTTTGGTCTGGCTTCCGGTAACGGAAGAAGCGATGGACCGGGCATTGGAAGTCCAGGGTCTTCTCGCTGCCCGAGGCGCGCATCGCCTGCCGATCCCGGATTTGATCCGCTCGGCGACCGCCGAGGTGCACGGGGCGACCGTTCTGCACGTCGACAGCGACTATCAGACGATCGCGGATATCACCGGTCAGCCGCATCGGCGGCTCGGGACGAGCTGACTCGGTCACCGGTCGGTACAGCGAGCAGCGGGCAAGGGCTCAGCACGCGCGGAAGTCGGTGCCGGGCCGGAGTGGTCACCCCGGCCCGGCACCGGACTACGGCCGGGTCAGCGCGGCGTACCGGGCGAGATGTTCGTCGCTGGAACCGAATTCGTGCTCGACCACGGTGAGCCGCTTGAAGTAGTGGCCGATGGCCAGCTCTTCGGTCATGCCCATCGCACCGTGCAGCTGCACGGCGTTCTGCCCGATGAACCGCGCCGCCCTGGCGACGGTGACCTTCGCCGCCGAGACGGCGCGGGCGCGGTCCTCGGCGGGTGCCCGCAGCGAATGGACGGCCAGATGGACCGCCGCGATGGCCTGTTCGAGTTCGATGTACATATCGACCATGCGGTGCTGCAATGCCTGGAAACTGCCGATCGGCTGACCGAACTGCTCGCGCTGCTTGGCGTAGTCGATGGTGTCGGCGAGCACTTTGCGCATGCAGCCGACCGCCTCGGCGCAGATCGCCGCGGTCGCCTCCGCGATGGTCGGTTCGATGACGGTCCAGCCGTCCGATTCCGTGCCCAGCAGCGCGTCGGCGGGCAGGCGCAAGCCGGTGAACACGAGATCGGACGCGGTCCGGTCATCGATGGTGCGATAGGTATGCACGTCGACGCCGGCCGGGGGCTCCGAAGCGTCGAATTCGAGCCGGAACAGCGAGATGCCCGCCTCGTCGCGCCGTTCGCCGGCCGTGCGCGCGGTGATCAGCAGGTCGGTGGCCAGCGGGGCACTGGTCACCACCGTCTTCGCGCCGTCGAGCACCCAGGCGTCGCCGTCGCGGCGGGCGGTGGTCGATATGTCGTTGAGCGCGTGTCCCGATGTCGGTTCCAGCCCGGCGAACGCGATGAGCGCGTCACCGGACACGATCCGGCGCAGCACGGCATCGGCCTGCTCTCCGCCGGACCGCTCGAGCAGCCCGGCGCCGATCACGACGGTGTCCACGAACGGCTCGACCACCAGCGCGCGGCCGAGTTCCTCGGCGATCACCATGAGCTCCACGGGACCGCCGCCGGTGCCGTCCACCCGCTCGGGCAGGGTCGCGCCGAGAATGCCCAGTTCGTCGGCGAACCCGCGCCAGACGGCAGGCTGCCAACCCGACTCCGATTTCGCCGCGGCGCGGCTCTTCTCCAGGTCGTAACGGGCGCCGAGGTATCCGGCGATCGCGGAGCGGAGCATTTCCTGCTCGTCGGTAAGCGTGAAGTCCATCAGAGCCCCAATGCTGCTTTGGCGAGGATGTTTCGCTGAATCTCGTTGCTGCCCGCGTAGATCGAGCCCGCGCGGTCGTTGAAGTACTTCAGCGGCGCGACGGCCTGCCAGTCCGCGCCACTGTGGTAACCGTCGGCAGGTGGCGTGAACTGTGCGATCGGGCCGCCCGGTTTGGTGGCGTGCGGCTGATAGACGCGACCGCGCGGTCCCGCGGCTTCCAGCGCCAGCTCGGTGAGCTTCTGGCTGAGTTCGGTGCCGAGAATCTTGAGTATGGAGGACGCGGGACCCGGATTCTTACCCTGCGCCATCGCGGAGAGGGTGCGATATTCCAGGACCTCGAGCACCTCGGTGCGGATCCGCAGATCCGCCAGCTTCGCCGCGAACGCGCGGTCGTCGATCAGCGGGTTGCCGTCCGGGCCGGGCTGCTGCGCGGCGTTGGTGGCGATGTCCTGGGCCATGACCTGCAGCCAGGGCGACGCCGCTCCGCCGCGCTCGTGCACCAGCAGATACTTCGCGACGGTCCACCCGTCGTCGATCCGGCCGAGCACATTGGTCTTGGGCACCCGCACGTTGTCGAAGAAGACCTGGTTCTGCACCTGCTCGCCCGAGGTCATCACCAACGGCCGGATCTCGATGCCCGGCGCGGTCATGTCGATCAGCAGGAACGTGATGCCCTGCTGTTTCTTACCCGTGCGCGAGGTGCGCACGAGACAGAAGATCCAGTTCGCCTCGGTGGCGTGGGTGGTCCAGATCTTGCTGCCGGTGCACACGAAATCCTCGCCGTCGTCGACGGCGGCCATGGCGAGCGCGGCCAGGTCCGATCCGGCCTCGGGCTCGGAATAGCCCTGGCAGAAGAAGACCTCGCCGGTGAGAATGCGCGGCAGATAGAACGCCTTCTGCTCCTCGGTGCCGAACGCGATGATCGCGGGCGCCACCATCCTGATGCCCATCGGCGACAGCGCGGGCGCACCGGCCAGCGCCGATTCTCGCTGGAAGATGTAGTGCTGGGTCAGGCTCCAGTCGCATCCGCCGTGTTCCACCGGCCAGGCCGGCGCCGCCCAGCCGCGCTCGTGCAGGATGTGCTGCCATCGCATGCTCGCCTCGTGGTCGGGATACACGCTCGTCGCCAAGCGCCCGGCCTGCCGCAATTCCGGCGTCAGCTTCGCGGCGAGGAATTCGCGCACCTCGTCGCGGAACGCCAGATCCTCCGCTGACCAGTCGTAATCCATCTGCCCTCCCAGAGGGGTGTGCACCGTTGCTTCCGTGGCGAATATCCCGCCACCACGAGACAGAATGTACGGCCGCTTCTCTCAGCGAGTCAAACTGACGTCACACGCCCGCAGATTCTCCGCCAGGAGGACCAGAGCCGCCGACAGCCGGGCCCGCATCGCGAGCCCGGCTACCGATCGGCACACTAGGAGCGGGGTCAGCCGCAGGAACTCGGCTCGCCGATCTTGACCACCGACAGCACGGCCTCACCTTCGCCGATCAAGGATCCGGGTGTGGGCGCCTGCGCCACCACGATCCAGTTCCGGTCCATCACCTGCATGCGCCCCTTCCCGGTCGCGTCTTTGGATCGAGAGAAGAAGACGCCTGCCGCCTGGATCGCGTCTTGCGCATCCTGCAAGTTCATGCACACGACGTTCGGCATAGCGGCGCGGGGAGCCGCCGGTTGCGATGCCGGCGCAAGAGGAGGGGTCGTCGATGCCGCGGGAGCGACGGGCGCCGCCGGAGCGGGCACGGCCACCGCGGACGTAGCGGAGGTGATCACAGCACTTCGGCTCACCGGCGTCGCGGAGGCTCGTTGCGACGTCGAATCGTCCTTGCCGCCACCTCCGACCGCACTGCCGATTGCGCCGAGCACCAGGAGCCCACCTAGCGCGGCCGCCACCCACACCCACAGCGGCGCCCGATTCTTGCGCGGCTGCTGCTGCCCCGGAGGGGGACCGTACGGGCTGAACGGGGGCTGTTGGGTCATCGGCAGTTTCCCTTGCTCTCATCCGGATTCACGCACCGACGGTCGATGCACACAGACAGAAGATCGAGACGTCAGTCACAGTTGTTACCGACTTGCTATCAATTCGGTCCTGTGGCAGAGCGAATCGATCAGCAGTCTTCGAAGAAGGCTTTCGCGTAGCCCACGGACTGATAGGCGTAGTCGTAAGCCCAGCGGGGGAGGGAGAGATCGGGTTCGGGGTCGATGAAAAGGAGTTCTCCGTCCCAGCACTTCCGCAGGATGTAGCGGGCACGGGAGATATGGGGAGTGAAGGTGACGACGATGACTCGGCGCCAATTGTGGGCGCGGGCGAGGCGGGCGAGTTCCCGGCCCTCGCCGCGAGTGGTGCGCGGCGACGGGTCGAAGCACAGGACTTCGAAGCTGTAGCCGCCGTGGCAGATCCGGTTCAGCATGACGCTGTTCTCATAGGGATCGGAGAACACCACGCGGGGCGCGTACCCGTCGCGCGCCAGGCGCAGGCCCAGTTGTTCGCGGCCGTCATGCGCCCCGCCCAGGACGAGAACGGCGTCCGCAGGCGCGAGCGGGTCGGTCCGCGGACGCACGTACACCGGCCACAGCGCGACCGTCGCGACAACCACCGCCAGACCGGCGCCGAGCACGCTCCAGGCCAATCGACGACGTCGCACCACGCCGATGCTAGCCGGGCCGCGGCCACCGTTACGCCAGGTCAGGGCACCTGGTCCGGGGATGTCGCCGCATGTACATCTGCTGTTGCCCCGACCCTTGCCTCACTGACGTGGCGTGGCCACCGGCGGGGCTTACCAATCGATCATGCGATGCACAGTCTTCGGAACCGGGTATCTCGGGGCCACGCACGCGGCGTGCATGGCCGAACTCGGGCACGACGTCATCGGAGTGGACGTGGACCCGGGCAAGGTCGCGAAGCTGTCCGACGGAGTGGTGCCGTTCTACGAACCGGGCCTGGAGGGTGTGCTGCGTCGCAACCTCGATGCGGGCCGCCTTCGGTTCACCACCTCCTACGCCGAGGCGGCCGCGCACGCGGAAGTGCATTTCCTCGGCGTGGGCACCCCGCAGAAGAAGGGCGAGTACGCCGCCGACCTGAAGTACGTGCACGCGGTGGTGGACACGCTCGCCCCACTACTGGAACGTCCCTCGGTGATCATCGGCAAGTCGACGGTTCCGGTCGGCACGGCGGCCGCGCTCGGGTCACGCGCCCGCGCACTGAGTTCCACCGACGTCGAGGTGGCGTGGAATCCGGAGTTCCTCCGGGAAGGCTTCGCGGTCAAGGACACCTTGCGGCCGGACCGGCTGGTCCTCGGCGTCGACCGGGAACGCACTGCCGCCGGATGGGTGGAGGAGCTGGTACGCGAGATATACGCCGACCTCATCGCCGCCGAGGTGCCGTTCCTGCTGACCGACCTGGCCACAGCCGAATTGGTCAAGGTCTCGGCGAACGCTTTTCTGGCGACGAAGATTTCGTTCATCAACGCGGTATCGGAGGTGTGCGAGGCGACCGGCGCCGACGTGACCATGCTGGCCGACGCGCTCGGCTACGACGCGCGCATCGGCCGTCGATTCCTCAACGCCGGCCTCGGTTTCGGCGGCGGATGTCTGCCGAAGGACATCCGGGCGTTCATGGCCCGCTCCGGCGAACTCGGCGCCGATCACGCCGTCGCCTTCCTGCGCGAGGTGGACAACATCAATATGCGCCGCCGAACCAAGGTGGTCGACATGGCCGCCCGCGCCTGCGGCGGCTCACTGCTCGGGGCCAACGTCGCGGTGCTCGGCGCGGCGTTCAAGCCGGAGTCCGACGACGTCCGCGATTCACCCGCGCTGAATGTGGCCGGCATGATCCAGCTGCACGGGGCGGTGGTGACCGTCTACGATCCCAAGGCGCTGGAGAATTCGCGCCGGGTGTTCCCCACCCTGAACTACGCGACCTCGGTCGCCGAGGCGTGCGAACGCGCCGACGTGGTGCTCGTGCTCACCGAATGGGACGAATTCACCGCCCTGCGCCCGCAAGATCTGGCGGGAGTGGTGCGCGCCCGCTCGATCATCGACGGCCGGAACTGTCTCAATCGTGCCACCTGGAGAGCAGCCGGATGGGTGTACGCGGGACTCGGCACACCGTAGAGTTGCGGGTCGAGGCGGGCTACTGCCAGACAGACGACCAGTCCTGCCTTAAGCACAGCTGATCGCCGGCGGTAGGGTCCGTCCAGCGGGCCCTCCGCCGACGCACGGCGCAGGCTCGCATGTCGTGCAGTGTGAAACGAGATGGGCAGCTGATGAGTTCGGTACTGGGAGTTTCGGTGGGGGCCGGCGCTGTCCGTATGGCGCGACCACACGCCGACAACCCCCACGGGCATGTCTCCCCGCATTCTTTCGATCTGCAGACTATTGCGGTCGTCGACCAGAGCGTGGAAGAGCTGGCGGCCGAAGCCATCGGGGTCACCCTGGAAGCCACGCCGGGCATCGGCGCCACCGCGATCGCCTACCGCAGTGAGCAGCACGCCCGCGCCATTCGCGCCGCCATGGCGCGCCAGCAGCTGACCAATTACGAACTCGTGCCGGAGATCGCGGCGGCACTCGAGTTCGCGCAAGCCACCGGCGACATCCGGGGCATCTCCTCGCTGGTCGTCTACGACCTGGGCAGCTCGGGGCTGACGGTGAGCGTGGTCGACACCCAATCCCGCGAGGTGCGCCACAGCGAGCGCACCAGCGACATCAGCGGTGACTATCTCGACTCGTTGATCCGCGAGCAGCAGATCGCCTCGGGGCGGATCGCGCATCCGCCGAACGCCGCGGGTCTGGCCGCCTTGGACGCGCTGTGCCGGGAGGCCAAGGAGCAGCTGACCACCAACACCGCGGTGGCACTGCCGAGCGAGCAGGGATTGGTCCTGCTCGCGCAGGAGAACTTCGAATCGTTGATCATGCTGGCCATCGAGTCGTCGGCGCGGATGGCACGCGACGTGATCGTGCGCTCGGACCGCCCCGTGCACGGTGTGCTGGCCATCGGCGGTTGCGCCCGGATCCCGTTGGTGGCCAAGGTGCTCGAACGCTGGATGGGCGTGCCCGTCGTCGTGCCGGACAGCCCGGAGACGGTGATGGCCCGCGGCGCCGCGCTGCTGGCCAGACCGGTGCGCAAGGAGACTCCCGCCGCGGGCGCCGCGCTGGACGACGAGCTGTCGCCCGCCTGGTTGTCGGCCCCCGCCCAGCGTGGCAGACGCGAGATCAGCGGCGCGGTGCTGACGGTCAGCGCGCTGGCCGTGGTCGCCGCGATCGGGCTCGGCCTCGGCTACGGACCGCAGGTGCTGGAACGGGATTCGCACACCAGCGAGGGCTCGCCCTCGTTGACGCCGACCACCGCACCGCGCACGACCAGCTTGGATCCGCAGATCGCGGTCGCGCCGGGTACCACGGAGTCGCCCGCGCACGAATCGATCGCCGCGCCACCGCCGAACCGGCGGCAGACCACCAGCGAGGCGGCACCGACGCCCGGCCCGAACACCATAGTGGTGCCCGGCCTTCCGCCGATCGTGGTTCCCACGATCCCGCCGGAGGTCTTTCCCTTCCCCCCGCCGCCGCCGCGCTGAGCGGGGCGACCGCCGGGCGAAGTCAGGCCCTGGCGTGTCGGGCTCGGCGCGGAGGCGGGGGCGGGGTGGGCTGTTTGGTCGTGAACGGCCGGGCCAGCAGCACCGCGATGCCGGTGGTCAACGGCACCGAGAGCGCCAGCGCGATGCCGCCGACCGCCGAGCGCGCGATCTCGATGGCCACCGCGTCACCGGTCAGCACGTCGCGGATCGACCGCCCCGCCACGCTGAACAGCAGCAGCAGCGGCAGCGCCCCACCGGCGTAGGCCAGCACCAGCGTGTAGACGGTACTGGCGATGTGGTCGCGCCCCACCCGCATTGCGGCGGCGAAAACCTCGCGCCGGGAAGCCGATTCGTCGAGGGCGGCCATCTCGAACGCGGTCGACGCCTGGGTGATCGTGACGTCGTTGAGCACGCCGAGCGAACCGATGATGAACCCGGCCAGCAACAGGCCGGTGATGCTGACGTGCTCGATATAGGTCGCGACGTTCGTGTTCTGTTCCTCGGAAAGCCCGGTGAGATGGGTGATCTCGATGGTGAGCCAGGACAGCGCGGCGGCGAGCAGCATCGAGGTCAGCGTGCCGAGCAGCGCCGAACTGGTGCGCAGGTTCACCCCGTGAGCCAGATACAGCACCGCGTAGAGGATCAGGGAGCCCGCGACCAACGCGACCGGAATCGCGGGTTTGCCGTCCAGCAAGGCGGGCAGCAGGAACAGCACCAAGACCGCGAAGGCGAATACCAGGCCCAGCAACGCGCGGACGCCGCGCCAGCGCGCCACCGCGATGATCACCACCACGAAAGCCACAAAGATCAGCGTGAGCGGCAGCCCGCGTGAGTAGTCCTCGAACGAGTACAGCGGCGTGCCGCTCGGATCGGTCTGGCGGACCAACCGCAGTTCGTCGCCGGCGTGCAGGTCGGGTTGTCCTGGGCCAGGGGCGATCTCCAGCAACGTGTGGTTGCCCTTGTGCGGCCCGGACTCGATCGCGATCAGGCTGCGCTGACAGGCGTAGGCGGTGCTGCGCGGCGGTTCGGGCTTTTCGACGAACACCTTGCCCAGCGACGGGCTGCCGCACGGACCGACATCCTGCAGCACCACGGTGCCCGCCTCGGTCTGCACCGCGCCGCCGCCCGCGTTCTGCATCGGCAGCGGAATGTCGATGTGCTGCTTGCTCGGCCACAGCACGATCGCGGCGATGACGACGACGACCCCGATCACGGTGAGTAGCCCGATGACCACCCGCGCCGCGGTCGCGCCGATCGCGATCGGCCCCGAATGATCGTGGTGATGGTGGTGGTCGCTCACCGCGCTCCTACCTGTCAGATGTTGGTTCTGCCCGGAGCGAGCCTAAAGGATTTCATTTTCAAGACCGTCGCTGCGTTACCGAACCCAGTGGATACACGGCCAGAGCGATCCGATCGGAAAAGAAAGGGGGTTTTAGAGGGGGCGGCGGAGAGCAGGGGGATGTCTCCGCCGCCCGCAGGGCAGGCGGCCCAGGGGGGTAGGCGGCCTAACCCGAGGCCGGATGTGCCCAGGGGGGGTAGGCAATCCGACCAGGCACTCAGAGTGCCGAGGACCACTGTACACAAAAGTACTTCTTTTGCGCTAGTTAGTCGCCAAACCCGACATGTATCCGTACATCAGGTTTGTTTACGGGCCGGAAGCGGGGCGATTATATTGTTCGCCGCCAACTTCCCATTACTGGCGATAGCTGGCGAGGAAGTTGCCGAAGCGTTCGATCGCGACCGCGAGATCCCGGGCCCATGGCAGCGTGACGATCCGCAGATGGTCGTGGTTCGGCCAGTTGAAGCCGGTGCCCTGCACCATCAAGATCTTCTCCTGCAAGAGCAGATCCAGGATCAGCTTGGAGTCGTCGCGGATCTCGTACACGTTCGGATCCAGCTTCGGGAACGCGTAGAGCGCGCCCTTCGGCTTCACACACGACACTCCGGGGATCATGTTCAACCGCTCCCAGGCGACGTCGCGCTGTTCGAGCAGCCTGCCGCCGGGCAGGATCAGATCCTCGATGCTCTGATGACCGCCGAGCGCGACCTGAATCGCGTGCTGCGCGGGCACGTTCGGGCACAGTCGCGAGGAGGCGAGCAGGTCGATGCCCTCCAGGAAACCGGCCGCGTGCTCCTTCGGGCCGGTGATCGCCAGCCAGCCCGAGCGGTAACCCGCGACCCGGTAGGCCTTGGACAGCCCGTTGAAGGTCAAGCACAGCAGGTCGGGCGCCATGGTGGCCAGCGAGATGTGTTTGGCGTCGTCGTAGAGGATCTTGTCGTAGATCTCATCGGCGAGCAGCAACAGCTGATGTTTGCGCGCGAGGTCGGCGAGTTGCTGGAGCACTTCGGCGGAGTACACCGCGCCGGTGGGGTTGTTCGGATTGATCACCAGCAGCGCTTTGGTGCGGTCGGTGATCTTCGATTCGATGTCCGCGATATCGGGTTGCCAGCCATTGGCCTCGTCACACAGATAGTGCACGGGAGTGCCGCCCGCCAGGCTGGTCATCGCGGTCCACAGCGGGTAGTCCGGCGCCGGGATCAGCACCTCGTCGCCGTTGTCCAGCAGAGCCTGCATGGTGATGGTGATCAGCTCGGAGACGCCGTTGCCGAGGTAGACGCCGTCCACGTCGAGCTCGGGGAAGCCGGGCACGAGTTCGTAACGGGTGACGATCGCGCGACGCGCCGACAGGATGCCCTTGGACTCGGAGTAGCCCTGGGCGTACGGAAGTGCCGCGATGATGTCGCGCATGATCACGTCCGGCGCCTCGAACCCGAACGGGGCGGGATTGCCGATATTGAGCTTGAGGATGCGGTGGCCCTCGGCCTCCAGCCGTGCCGCGTGCGCGTGTACCGGTCCACGGATCTCGTAGACGACGTTCTGCAGCTTCGTGGACTGCTCCAGAACACGCGGGGGGCGGTGCGGATGATGAGGACTCACCCGTCCCATGGTGCCATCCGTCGCAACCGGATAAACCGTCACTCCGAGGTCGTGCCGGGCCGCCGTGCCCGCGACGGCGTCCCGGGCACGGCGGATGTGACGCGTCACTCATTGGGCCGGGCCGACCGGCGGGATGTCCTTCGCCGCGGTAGCGCCGCAGAATTCCTCGATCCGCTCGTCCAACCGGCGCGCCTCGACCGAGTCGCGGAAGGCCGGGGCCGCGATCCACCTGCGCATATCGGTCAGCCGCTCCTCGAGCTGCGCGATGCGCTTGTCCTCATCGAGCCCGAGTACCGGTTGCAGCGCCTCGGCGGCGCCGTCCAGGCTGCCGTTGATCAGGTGGGCGGCCGCGCAGTCGACCCTGGCCAGGGCTTCCGCGCCGTAGGAGCGCTGTTCGGAAGGCCCGTTCGAATACAGCTCGATGGCCCGCTGCGTGGCGCCGAGCGCGCGCTCCGCCTCCCCGAGGTGGATATAGGTGGCGCCGGCGTAGTAATTGGCCTTGGCGTCGTTGAAGCCGAAGACACCGCCCACTTCGTCGTGCAAGGTGTCGGTCGCGGCGATCTCGCGGGCGTCGTCGGCCGCACGGACGCAGCGATCGGTGTCCGCGGCGCTGCCCAGCGCCGACCAGATGCGCGCCTCGATGTTGAGCAGTCGCACCTGCGCGGTCGCCGACTCGGCGAATTCCTGCCCACTCTGGGCGAGCTGCACCGCCCGGCGAGGACGCTGCGACCAGTACTCGATCAGCGCGTGCATGCCGCGGGTCCAGGCTCGAAGGCCGTTGTGCCCGCACAGCTCCGCGTAGGCCCAGGCAGCCCGGATCTGTTCCCCCGCCGCGTCGTAATGGCCCAGATCGGTGCTCGCGTTGGCGAGCAGACCCGACAGCGTGCCCGCCAGGAGATACAGATGACCGGTATCGGCGGGCCGCTGATGGCCTTCCAATAACCGATACACCCGGCGTCGCACCCGCACCATGTCCACCATCATCGGAACCGGCGGAATACGCACGTAGTCGTTCGCGATGCGCACGACATCCGCGTCGAGCTGTTCCAAAGTGCTCGCACCGACATTGGTGCTCTCGGCCTTGCCGGCGTGCTCGCTGGCCTCGTGGGCAGCCGCCATGATCAGATCCCTCTCCGAAATCGCTGCTAACGCAACACCTCTCATCGCACCGGCGTCTATGAGAGCCAAAAGGTCCGCGTCACTCGAATAATGGACGCGCGCCGAGGCGTCGGCGCGCGTTTCGAATCCCGGCGGGGCGGCTCGATCGCTCGAGGGCTGATCGATCAAGGCCGCGAACCGGGCCCGCACCACATCGTCGGACCTGGCCAGTGAGGTATCCAGAGCGGCTTGGTTGATCGGACGTGGATGAACTCGGACGCCCCCGGCTTCCCACTTCGATACCAAACGTTCGTGCACACCCAAATGGGCGGCGAATTCCCTGATGCTCATCCGCTTGGCATCGCGAAGGGCGCGGGCCTCTTTGCCTGACCAATGCCTGACCACGGTGCCATCCCTTCCGAACGAACCCCTTCCAGAGTACGAGCGGTTTGTGAGCGCGGCCACAGGTGAAATGCGAACGGTATCAAAGGCAGCGGAAGGGCAGCGGTAAGCGGGCTGGCGGGCGATACCCAATCACGCTGCGGGCCGGGACCATTGAGCCGGAAGGCAAGGAGTTCGCCGTGAATGTCGAGAAGCTCAGGACCGTGGACGATTGGGTGGCGTTCTATCGGCACGAGTTCGGATTGCCGGTCACCGAGCGTGGCGGTTTCGTCATGCTACCGGTCACCGGGCGCGTCTGCGTCGTCCACCTGCCGACCGCGCGTGCCGAAAAAGTGCGCGCCTCACTGGAACAGCAGGGAACGAGGGGTCCCATGTTGGCCAGGCAGATCCGATGGAGCTTCCTCGCCGAGCCCGACAGTCGACCGGGACCGCAGGTGCTCGAGGTGCTCAATCGGCTGGATATCGGCCTGCCCACCATCGGCAGCGCCGTGATGTTGCCGACCGGTCTCGGTCGCTGGACCCGGGAAGGGTGCTTCTGGGTCAGCCCGCCGAGCCGCGGTGACACGCTTCCACCGCTGTCCGTCATCCTCACTACGGCGCTCGCGGTGGGAGCGGGCGGCGGGGACTGATCACCTCCGCGATCAGATCCCCGCTGCCGTCCGCCGGGTCCGCTTCTCCCCCACAGTCGACGAAGCGGACCCGGCGGTCAGCGTGATTCGGCAGCGTCGATCGCGGCGGCCGGAAGCGGGAAGTTGAGGTAGGACCGCGACGGAGTCGGTCCGCGCTGGCCCTGATATTTCGAGCCCGCCACGGCACTGCCGTACGGATGCTCGGCCGGGCTGGTCAGCCTGAGCAGGCACAGCTGGCCGATCTTCATACCGGGCCACAGCGTGATCGGCAGGTTGGCCACATTGGACAGTTCCAGCGTGATGTGCCCGCTGAACCCGGGATCGATGAAGCCCGCGGTCGAGTGGGTCAGCAGCCCCAATCGGCCCAGACTGGACTTGCCCTCCAACCGCCCGGCCAGATCGTCCGGCAGCGTGCACACCTCGAGGGTGGAGCCGAGCACGAACTCGCCGGGGTGCAACACGAACGGTTCACCATCGGCCGGCTCGACCAGGCTGGTGAGCTCGTCCTGCCGCTTCGCGGGATCGATGTGGGTGTAGCGGGTGTTGTTGAACACCCGGAACATCCGGTCCAGGCGCACGTCGATGCTCGACGGCTGGATCAAGTTCTCCAGCAGTGGCTCGACCCCGAGACGCCCAGCGGCGATCTCCGCACGGATGTCACGATCGGAAAGCAGCACGCGACGAGCGTAGCGCCTGCTCGCCGGTGCTCCTCAGCCGCACAGTGATATAGAGAGAGCGATATCCTCGCATCCATTCGGGCGGCGCCGCCCGCGATCGAAGGGATGAATCATGACCGAGGGCTCGCTGTTCGACCTGACCGGCCACGTCGCCGTCGTCACCGGAGGCAATTCCGGCATCGGTCTCGGCTTCGCCCGTGGGCTCGCGCGGGCAGGGGCCGACATCTGCGTCGTCGGCCGCAACACCGAACGCAACGAAGCCGCCGCCGCGGAATTGCGCGCGTTCGGCGGGCGCGCACTGGCGCTGAGCTGCGACGTGGGCGAGGAGCAGCAGGTGATCGACACCTTCGGGCGCGCGGCCGCCGAACTCGGCCGCATCGACTCGTGCTTCGTGAACGCCGGTGTCCCGCAAGGATTCATCCCCTTCGTAGAAACCGATCTCGCGGAATTCCGCCGGGTCACCTCCGTCAACCTCGATGCCGCGTTCGTGACGCTGCGTGAAGCGGCGAAGGTCATGCTCGCCCAGGGCGAGGGCGGCAGCCTGGTCGCCACCGCGAGCCTCGCCGCCCAGCAGGGCGTGCCGCGCGGGCAGTCCTACGCGGCGAGCAAGGCGGGGCTGATCGCCATGGTCAACTCGATCGCGGTGGAGCTGGCCAAGCACGGCATCCGCGCCAACTCGGTGCTGCCCGGCTGGGTCGAGACGCCGATGACCGAGGGCGCTTTCGCCTGGGACCGTTTCCGCGAACGCGTCCAGCCAAGGATCCCGGTTCGCCGCTGGGGCCTGGCAAGCGATTTCGAATCCGTCGCCGTTTACCTCGCCAGCCCCGCCAGCGCCTACCACACCGGCGACACTCTCCTGATCGACGGCGGCTACAGCAAGTTCTGAGGTCTTTCCGCGTCGGCACTGCTGCACTTGCCCCACCGAGCTGTGTTGCGCGGTCGTCGCCGGGGGCGGTGCTCACCCGCCCGGCCACGTTGCGTGGTGGCGACCGGCGGCGGCGTTCGTCTGGTGCTCACGCCCCGGATCGCGGGGCCGATCGTCCCTCGGGCACTAGCCGCCGCGTGCGCGCTGGTCGTCGAACACCGACGGGCCGCGATCGTCGGCCTGCACCCCTGGCGTTCGCCGACGTCGCCGGTGTCATCCGTGGCGGGAAGCGGACCGGTTACCTCGCAGCGTCCGGCATGGCAACGTGGAGTGGTGACCTCCTCCCGCATCCGGAACGTCATCGTGGCAATCACCGTGTTGCTGGTGGTGTGCGCCGCGGTTCTCACGGCAGGTGTGGTCGGGGGCGGCGGTCCCGGCAGGATCGATCGTGGTATCGCCGACTGGGCGGTCGCACACCGCACGGACGCACTGACCCCGGTCGCGGTGGTGGTGAGCGTGCTGGGCGGAACGCTCGCGATGACGGCCCTGGCCACCGCGAGTTGTCTCGTGCTGTCCTGGCGGCGGCGCTGGGCGCCGGCCGCGCTCGTCGCGATCACCGGACTAGGCGGCGGGTTGCTGGTGCGCGGTGGCAAACGGCTGACCGACCGCGACCGTCCGCCCGTCGAGGAACACCTGATCAACGTATCCAACCAGGCGTATCCGTCCGGGCACAGCATGGGCTCGTTCGTCGTGGTCGGCATCGTTCTGGTGGTCGCGCTACCCGGCATCCACGGACCTGCCCTCCGAGCCGGCACGGCGATCGTCGCTGCCCTATTCGTCGCAGCGGTCGGCCTATCCCGCATCTATCTCGGCGTCCACTGGACGACGGACGTCGTCGGCGGCTGGTGCTTCGGCGCGCTGTGGCTCATCGGCTGCCTGACGGTTTATCGGCATCTGGTGCCCATGTCCCCGAGCACCTCCGGGGACCACCTTTCGAGCAGAGAGACGGACAAGACCGCGACTTCCTCCGGTCATCGAGCGGAATAGTCCGGAGTAGACACCCGACGGCCGTACCGAGGTCCGAACAGCTCGTCATCAGCCTGTTACGAGATCGCCGTCCGAACACCGGGAATAGGCACGGTCCGGATGACGGACCCGAGGCCGTCGATTGCGCGGTTCGCGTCATCGCGGCTCGGCCATCTCTTCGAGCAGACGCGTGATCCCCGCCTCCGCGATCTCTTTCGCGCGCCCGAGGTCGTCGGTCGTCTCGGAGTACGCGCGGATCAACCCGCCCTCGGCGTCGCCTATGGTGACACGCAACGTGCCATCGGCTCGGATGACCCGGATGACGGCGTAACCACCGTCGAACGGTCTGGTCAACCAGTGGTCGGCCGCTGGACCACTCAGCGCCCAACCGTCGGCGGCGTCGATCGCGCGAATCCGCGACCACCCGGAGTGCTCCATCTCAGCCCGCCATCGTGGTCAGCTGAAACGGAGTACCTGGACGCTCGCCCTTCACCCTCGACCGATCAGGTGCGTGCTCCGCTGCCTGCGGAGGCTCGGCGACGCTCGTTCCGGAGGACCACGGACGCAGGCACAGTGCGCAGCAGGAATCCGCGGCTTCTCGGGCGATCGAGCCGACCAACAGCCTCACCCCGCCGAAGTAACACGCCATTGTCCATACGGCGGCGGCGATGGCCGCGACAGTCGCGGCCATCAGTAGTCACTCCGGGTCGAGCGGCTGTCCGGCATCGTCGACCGAGCTTTCCGCCTCCCGTGTACTTGATCGGCCCAAGCACGCACAGCAGCGACCACTACTTGCCCCGAGGGTCGAAATGTGTTGCGCGGAGGGACTATCCAGTGGCGGATCGCCCCAGCCGACGCGGTGGGCGATGGCAGCGCGATGCACGCCCCCGTCCGCGCGACATTGACATCCAGGCGGAACATCTCGGCGAACAACTTCACGTCGCCCAAGTCGATGTCGGGGCGAATCAGAAAGGTCCACCTGCCGGAGCGGGGGTGCCCGATAATCGGTCCGACCGCGTTCCCACAGCTCTGCAAGTGAGCCTTCACCACCTGACCGAGCCGCGTAGGCATCGTGACTCCCCACACGCTGCCCGCGCGAAGGACGATCCGGCCCAACTCGGGTGGATCGATGACGACGGGTAGATCGCAGGTCCGTCGGTAGTACTGACAACGGGACAGCAAGGTGTCCCCGAACGCTCCTTCGTCCATCAGAAGACCTCTGCTCACATCGAAGACGGTGGTTGGGTGCGCAGCGCCTCGCTGGGCCAGCCGGAACGTTTACCGAGGCGAGAAGTGGGGCGATTGGGACAGCCTCCCCACCGGCGCAGGACTAGGAGACCACCGAGGTGACACCTTGGGCTCTATCATTCTGAAATTTTCAGCATTCACGCTTGAACCCCCAGGAGAACTCTCATGCAAGTAGCTAATATCTTTCAATCTGAAACATAGGAGGATCTATGGGCCGAGAAGGTACTCCCCCGCCCCCGTCCCTGCCGAGACGTCGGTTCGGCAATCACATCCGCGACGCCCGGCACGCAGCGAACCTCAAGCAGCCCGATGTGGCCAAGGCGATGCGCTGGAGCGTTCCGACGCAATCTCGCATCGAGCGCGGCTACCTCGGCACGTTGAACGACCGGGACGTGCGCGACCTGTGCGCTGTTCTCGGAATCGAAGCCGAGGACGAGGTCGCGGCATTGATCGGGATGCTCGAAGAGGCGACCGCTCAACCCAAGAAGTGGTGGCAGCAGCAGTACGGCGAGGTCATGCAGGAACGGTTCGACGTCTACGTAGGACTCGAGTACGAGGCTCGCGCGATCGACATCTACCGCTCGGAGTTGGTGCCCGGCTTGTTTCAGACCGCCGATTACGCCCGGGCGCTGAACCACTTGTTCTTCC
Source organism: Nocardia sp. NPDC057455 (assembly GCF_042802775.1). Taxonomy (NCBI): domain Bacteria; kingdom Bacillati; phylum Actinomycetota; class Actinomycetes; order Mycobacteriales; family Nocardiaceae; genus Nocardia; species Nocardia sp. NPDC057455. The sequence continues at coordinate 16,843 of NZ_JBHVDM010000059.1, forward strand.
CGCACGAATCCGAAGAACAACAAGCGCGCCGAATCGAACTGAAGCTGAAGCGACAGGCAAGTCTCACCCGAAAGACCAAACCCCTGGAAGCAACCATGGTGATGGACGAAGCGATCCTGCGGAGGGTCGTCGGTAACGAGCGAACCATGGGCTCCCAACTGCACCATCTCGCCGACGTGAGTACGCGAGACAACATCGACATCCGCATACTGCCGTTCACCGCCGGATATCCCATGGGAACAGCAACCGGCGCGTTCTCGATACTTTCGTTCGAGGGCGACCCCCCTGTGGTGTACGTCGAGTCCTTTACGAGCAACATGTACCTTGAGGACGAGTCGGAGGTCGCGACGTACCGAGCCGCGTCCACGATTATCCGCCGCTCCGCGTTGGATGCGACAGCGAGCAGGAATCTGCTGCGGCAGATGGTGAAGGAGTTTGCAAGGTGAGCACCGACCTAGTGGGGGCACGATGGTTCAAAAGCAGCCACAGCGGGGGTCACGGTGATTGTGTCGAGGTCGCATTCCTCCGAGGGGGCGAAATCGGTGTCCGCGACTCCAAAGACCCAACTGGTTCTGCGCTGGTGTTCGCCCCCAGCGAGTGGGACGTCTTCACCTCTGGTGTAGCGGCCGGAGCGTTCGACCGCCCTCAGCGGCCCTGACTGACCCATAGCCCCAGGTCACAGCACTCTAGCTGGACTTTTCCCACCCCGTGCGCAGCTTCTGCTACAGTCTCGGTTGGCGCATCTGCGTCTTGCCGATGTAGTTCAATGGTAGAACTTCTGCTTCCCAAGCAGACAGCGCGGGTTCGATTCCCGTCATCGGCTCCACCGAAAGACCCTGGACCGGCACTCCGCCGATCCAGGGTCTTTCGTCTACCCGGCCCACGCCCGTCCTCGAGTTCGAGTGGCACATGGCTGAGGCGAATCGCGAGAGGCCCCTCCGTCATGTGCCACTCAACGCGGTACCAGGCGGTAGAGGGTGGTGGTTTCGGCGGCGCGGGCGGTGGCGAGTGGGGAATCCGGGTTGTTGGCTCGGGGGTGGGTGGGGCGGGTGTTCAGTTGGGCCGCTACTCGGAGGTTGGCGGTGGTGATGCGAGTTAGGAGTTCGTCGCGGGTGCGCAGGCCGAGGTGTTCGGGGAGATCGGAGAGGATCAGCCAGCCTTCGCCGCCTGGGTTCAGGTGGGCGCGCAGGCCGGAGAGGAAGGCGTGCAGCATCGACGAGTTCTCGTCGTAGACGCCGCTTTCCAGGGTCGAGGTGGGGGTGCCGGGGAGCCAAGGCGGGTTGCACACCACGAGGTCGGCCTTGCCGTCCGGGAAGAGAGCGGGGCCTTCGACGGCGACGGAGGACAGGCCCAGCCGGTCGAGATTGGCGCGGGCGCAGGCGAGCGCGCGAACACTGTTGTCAGTGGCAACGATTCGGCGGCATCCACGTCGAGCCAGGACCGCCGCGAGTACGCCGGTGCCCGTGCCGAGATCGAACGCGGTTCCGGCGCGCGCCGGCAGTGGCGCGGCGGCGACGAGGTCGACGTACTCGCCGCGCACCGGGGAGAACACACCGTAGTGCGGATGGATATGCGCGCCGAGGGCGGGCACGTACACGCCCTTCTCTCGCCATTGCGCCGCACCGAGTACGCCGAGCAGCTCGGTGAGCGCGACCACCGTGCGCCCCTGCGGCAGGCCATACGCCTCGGTGCACGCGCGGCGCACGTCGGGTGCGCGCCGCAACGCCAGGGAATACTCGTCTTCCAGCAGCACGAGCAACTTGCCGAGCACCTCCGCGCGCCGACGACGCGACGCGCGATACCGCCGGAACGCTTCGGCCGGATCATCGCCCGGCGGAACCTTCCGGTCCACCCGCCGGCCCATCGCACGCAGCAGCTGCCGCGCATTGTGAAAATCACCGCGCCATAGCAGGCCGGTTCCCGCTCGCGCCAGTCGACCAGCCGCGGCGGCGGTCGTGCGGTCGTCCACCACCACGACCGGGTCGGGTGGCGGCGCGCCATTCGCCGAATGCCAGCGGGCGGTAGTAGAGACGTCGTCTTCGGTCCAGGAAACGGTGGACACCGCGAACTCCTCGTAATCGAACGTGCATGGGCACGACGAGCACTTCGCCGCAGGGTCGCGCACAGAACTGTGCGGCTACCGCACAGGAATCACCCGGTCTGCCTACACCCGCGCCGAAGTGCGCGAGGAATCACCGAGAACCATGCCGAGCGTCACGACCAGGGCCTTTCCGAGGGAGACGCATGAGTCTCCCACAGCGGCGACTACCGGAGCAAAGCCCCCACCCTCAGTCGAGCAACCGGACGGCCGTGCGGATCGCCGCTTCGAAGCTACGGCGATTGTCCGGATGATTGATGCCGGGCGGAGAAGGCGAGGCTCCGCGCACCAAGTGGATATCCGCGCCGGTCAACGACATCTTCTGCCAGGCATGCTGTGCCGGACGGCCGAGCAGGACCACCACGCGCAGCCGCGGAAGCAGTTCGAGCATTCGGCGCGTGTACGGCTCGGCCCTGCCGAGTTCGAAACGCGAGGGGGTGCCACCCCTGATCGGAAACGGGCAGGCGTTCCAGGCGGTACACCGCGCCCGGTCAAGACCGGTCGCGGCACATGTGCGGAAGAAGTTCTCCGCACCCACGTCATCGTTGTCCCAGCTGAGAAATCTTCTGTCACGCAGGTCGGGGTCGGCATCGCCCTCAGGAGCTTTCAGCACGAACAACAGCTCCGCCTCGACACCGCCGAACAGCGGATCAATGTAGGGCAGATTCTCGGATCGGGTATCGGCTTCGATGCGCTCGACCAGCTGATTGAGCGCACGAACGTGCGGCAACTCGATCGCGGCCGCGGCCCGTTCGCGCCGAATCCGGCGCTCGCTCAGCGCTCTCGGATGATCGGGGATTTTCACGGACCACCTCGGGAACCGCCGACAGCGCTACAGCATCACTCTACGCGCTCGGATCAGGTCGTCGGGCGGTTCTCACCCGCGATTCAGGCCGCCCCGTTCGCCGTTTCGGCGTGCAAGCGGCGGAACTTGCTGCCGTGGAAGACGAGAGGGTCCACGTCGGTGCGGGTGGCGATGCGGTGGATACGCAGGATGACGACCGCGTGGTCGCCCGCCGGGACGTGCGCCTCCTGGACGCCCTCGATCCACGCGGACGCGCCGTCGATGAACACGGCGTCGCCCGACCCTCGGTGCAGTTGGATGTCGCGGAAGCGATCGCCGTCGCGGGTGCCCAGCGAGCGGGCGGCGGCCTGCTGGTCGGTGCCGAGCAGGCTGAGACCGAGGTGGCTCGCGGCGGCGAGCTTGGGCCAGGTGGCCGAGGAGTTCTGCACGCAGAACGAGACCAGCGGCGGGTCGAGCGAGACGGGAACGAACGTGCTCACCGCCAGGCCGTGCGGGGTTCCATCGATTTCGGCGCACACCGCGACGACACCGCTGGGGAAATTGGCGAACGCGCGACGCAGACCGGCTCCGTCGGCGGGGAATTCGAACAGGTCATGCATGATTCGCAGCCTTCGAGCTGTGGGCCAGTGCCTGGGCGACCGAACGCCACCGACCACTGTACCGGTCGATGACGCCGTCTTCGGCGAATGTGCGATCGGACAGGTAGAGCCCGGGCAACGCAGCGGTGGCCCTGATTTCGACGAGCACGGGCTTGAGCAGCAGGTCGGGAGCGAGGGCGTGGGCCGGGCCGGCGCCGAGCATCACCGGGACGGCGAGCACGCCTTCCAGGCCGGTCCCGCCCTCGAACTGTTCGAGGAACAGCTTCAGCAACCCGGTGTAGGTCGCCTTGAAGGTGGGGCTGGCGAAGACGACGAGTTCCGAGCTCGCCACGGTGCGCACCGCCTCGGCCACGGCCGGGTCACCCCAGCTCAGCAGGCCGGAACCGAACTCGACCAGGTCGATCACGGTGGGTTCCACCTCCGGCCGCAGCCCCTTGGCGACCAAGGTGGCCGCGGTGAGCGTGCGGGAGGCGGGTTTCGGATTGCCGACGACGACAGTGACTGTCATTTCGTCTCCTTTCAGATCACACCGTGTAGCGGCGGCGTGGCGTCGTGCAGCAGAGCCCTGCCGATGTGCTGGTACTTCCAGCGCACCGGATCGTGCAGGGTGTGCGTGCGCGCGTTGCGCCAGAAATGGTGCAAGTTCAAATCCGCTGCGGCGCTGCGCGTTCCGCCGACCTCGAACAGCGCGGCGGACACGTCGTTGGCGGCGCGGTCGGCGAGTATTTTGGCGGTCGCGACGGCCAGCGACGCCCGGGCGACGCTGTCGATGCTCGAATCCGCCCTGGTGGCCGCGTCCACCGCCCATCCGGCCGACGAGAGGGTCGCCTCCGCGGCGGTGACCGCGACGGACAATTCACCGAAGCGTTGGATCAACAGCGGATCGTCCACCGCGTTCGCCACCCCCGCCTCGAACCACGGGCGACTCTTCGTGCGCGCGAATTCCGTTGCCGCGGTGAGGGCGCCGCGCGCGATGCCGGTGTCGATGGCGGCGTGCAGCAACTGTGCGAAAGCACCGTAACCGGTGGGCGCGCGCACCGCGCCGGAGCGGGGAATCACTTGGTCACGGTCGACGAGCACTTCGTCGAAGGACACAGTTCCGCTGCCGGTGGTGCGCTGCCCGAGCCCGTTCCAGTCGTCCACGACGCGCACGCCGGGTGTGTTCGCGGGCAGGTAGGCGATGTACTCCCCGGGCTCGAGGCCGCTACTGCCCTCCGGATCGTCCAACCGGGTCAGCACCGCGAACAGGTCGGCGAACAGCGATCCGGTGCAGTAGTACTTCACGCCGTCCACCCGGAATCGGTCGCCGACCGGCCGCAGCGTGGTCGAGATGTCGGCAACGGTCGCGCCGCCGCGCTCGGACTGCGCGTTGGCGATGCGTCCTCCATCGAGCACCCGCCCGAAGTACCGCTCGCGCTGCTGTGCCGTACCCGCGAGCCGGAGCAGGTTCACATACACGAAGTGGCTGTGCGGGATCTGCGCGATATTGGGGTCGGCCGTGGCGAGGATCCGCGTCACTTCCGCGACGGTGCTCGGCGGCAGATCCGCGCCACCGTAGGCCGCGGGCACGGTGATCGCGAGCAGACCACTGGCCGCCAGCCGATCGACCTCTGGATACGGCAGCACGCGATCCCGGTCGCGGTCCGCGGCCCCCGGCGTGAAGTCCGCCGCCAGCCGCTGCGCGACCGCGAACGCTTGTGCCGCCGACAGGATGCGATCGGCGGCGACCGCGGTCATCAGTTCACCGCCGCGACAGGCCGCTGTGCGGCTTCCAGCTCGCGCACCAGCGGGAGCACCTTCGCGCCGAAGTACTCGATCTCCTCCTGGAAGTGCAGGAAGCCGCCGAGGATCAGGTCGACGCCGCGCTGCTTGTAGGCGACGATCCGCTCGGCCACCTGCTCCGGGGTGCCGATCAGCTGGGTGCGGAAACCGTCGTTGTATTGCACCAGGTCTTCGAACGTGGAGTCGGCCCACATGCCTTTGCGGTCCTGCGTGGACGCGCCCGCCTGCTGCACCGCGTCGCGGAAACCCTGCACCGCGGGCTTGTTCGCCTTTTCGATGATCTCGCGCAGGGTGTCGCGGGCTTCCTTCTCGGTGTCGCGGGCGATGATGAAGCCGTTGAGCCCGAATTTCACCTCGCGGTCGTGGGCGCGGGCGACGGCGCGCAGGTCGTCGAGCTGTTCGGTGACGCCGTCGAAGTCCTTGCCGTTGGAGAAGTACCAGTCGGCATAACGCCCGCCGTTGCGCCGGGCTGCCGTCGAGTTACCCCCCTGGAAGAGTTCCGGGTTCGGGCGCTCGGGCGTGTTCAACGGCTTGGGCTTCAAGGTGAAATCCCGGATTCGGTAGAAGTCGCCGCCGTAGTCGACGTTGTCCTCGGTCCAGATCTTGCGGATCACCTCGAGGAATTCCGCGCTGCGCCGGTAGCGCTCGTCGTGCTCGAGCCACGGCTCGCCGAGCGCGGTGAACTCCCCGGCGAACCAGCCGGACACCACGTTGATGGCGAACCGGCCGTTCGACAAGTGGTCGGCGGTGGCGCCGAACTTGGCCAGCACCGCGGGGTGCCACAACCCAGGATGCACAGCCGCGATGACCTTCAGCCGTTCGGTGGCGCCGAGCAGCGCGAGGCTGAAGGAGGTCGATTCGTGCTGGTACTCCGCGCCGTAGGAGGCGGTGTAGCGCACCTGGGAGAGCGCGTAGTCGAAACCGTTGTTCTCCGCGGTCTGCGCGAGCTTCTTGTTGTACTCGAAATCCCAGCTGGTTCGCTGTTCGATGTCGCTGGTGACCAGTCCCCCGCTGACATTGGGCACCCAGTAGGCGAACCGGATCTGCTCGGCGATCTGCTCCGTGGTCATAGCTGCTCCATGGTTATCGGGGGTAGCCGTCGGATCGGAGGCCGGACGCCACGCAAGCGTCCGGCGCTCCTTCCACTCCAGCACCGGCCCCCGGTTGGTACGAGATTTTGAATCTGTGGGATTCGGATCAGGCGTCGGCGAGTGCGGGCGAATAGTTCGACCTGGCGAACTTGCCCGCGGGGGCGAAACGGCCCAGCAGCGTGGTGGCGTCCTCGCCGGTGACCCGCGTGATGAACTCGTTGACGGCTTCCGGCGAGTCGACCGGCAGGAAGGGCTGCGGGCGATGCAGCAGGCCGACCAGCGCCGAGGCGAACGCCGGGTCGACGGCCGCCGCCGCGAAGAACGCGTTGCCGATCTCGCCCAGTTCCGGATCACTCAGGAACAGCCTGGTCACCTTGTTCGCCGCGTCTGCGCGCGCGGCCAGGAACGCGGCGTACTGCCGCGCGATCCACGCCTCGTCGAACGGTCCTTCGTGCACGGCGGCCGCCGCGACCAGCCGTTGAGCCTGGATCAGGCCGCTCTGCGCGCCTTGGCCTGCGATCGGGTCGTAGGCGATGGCGGTGTCACCCAGCGAGGCGACCACGTGCCCGCCCGCGGTGTGCCCCACCCCGGACCGCACGACGGGGCGCACCGCACCCTTCAGCCAGGAGTGCGGGTCCTCGGGGATGGTCTTCGTGGCCAGCACCTCCGGCAGATCCCAGTCGATGTAATCGCGGTAGAGGTCCTGCACGATCCGGTGCGCCGACTCGGCGGAGTCCGCGGCGGCGAAACGCTTCTCCCAGTCGCTGCCGGGACGCGCCCAACCGAGGAACGCCCAGCTCGGCCCCACGTCCTTGTGCAGGTACGGACCCCACCACCCTTCACCCTGGTCGGCGAGGATGGAGAAGCCGCTGTGCGCGCCGCCCGCCACGCTGCGATGGGCGAAAACGTCCGCGTCGTGGCCGATTCCGGTCACGGTGACGGTGAGCAGCGAACGCTGCGGCGCGTCGTACGGGGTGCGCTGCGCGTCGACGGGGAACAGGTCCGACAATCCGCCGCGACCGGTCGCGACCAAGGTGAGGTCGTTGGCGGCGGCGATGCCGTCGAGCGTCTCCGGCGTCACCGGTTCGACCACGAATCGGCCGCCGCGCTCCAGGAACGCGGTGAGCCGCTCGTCGGCCTTGAGCCGGGTGTCCACCGCCACGCCGGCATATCCGTCGAAATGGCCGTCGAATTGGATCAGTTCGGGGCGGTCGGGGCCCGGTCCCGCGATGCGCACGCTCAGGCCGGTGTGCCGAGGCGCCCGTGCGGTGTAGCTGTCCAATCCGAGCGCGGCCTCGGCCTGCTGGGTCTCACCGAATTCGAGCGCGGTGCCGGTGGCGGGCACGTCGTCGCGCAAGGCGCGCTGATCGCGCTCGCTGTAGAGGGTGACGTCGAAACCGGCGTCGAGAAGTCCTAGCGCCGCAGTGACGCCGGTCTGTCCGGCGCCGATAACCGCGGCCGAACGAGTGGAACGGGAAACGGATTGCTGCGATGTCATGCAGGGATGATGCGATGCCCGCATGGTGCCCGCAGAGTGTTGCGATCACCGAGAATCAATGGGCAGACAGCGAATTCCCAGCGCGTACCATTCGGGCCATGTCGTTTGTCGTCGCCGACCTGACCGGAGACCGAACCGAGCAGTACCGGCAACTCGCCGCGCAGGCCGAGGCGCTGGTCGCGGGCGAGACCGACCGCGTCGCCAACGCCGCCAATCTCGCCGCGCTGGTATTCCACGCGCTACGCGATGTGAATTGGGTAGGTTTCTATTTCTACGACGGGCGGGAACTGGTGGTCGGTCCGTTTCAGGGCAAGCCCGCGTGTGTGCGCATCGCGCTCGGTAAAGGCGTGTGCGGCACCGCGGCCGAATCGAGAACCACCCGACTCGTGCCCGACGTGCACGCGTTCGACGGCCATATCGCCTGCGATGCCGACACGCGCTCGGAAATAGTCGTGCCGCTGGTCCGGAACGGTGAGCTGATCGGGGTATTCGATCTCGATAGTCCGCGGCCGGGCCGTTTCGATGACATCGATCGGGCGGGGCTGGAAGCGGTAGCCGGGATATTCCTCGCCGCTCTCTGATCAACGTTCGCCGGGGCAGCGCCGGGCCGTTCCGGCGCCGTCCGACTACGTCACGAGCGCGTCTCGGCCGTTGCCCCCGGCCGCGAAACCTCGTCCGGCAAAGCGGTCGAGCCCGCACCGCCCAACCGGTAGCTCGCGCCGCGGTGTTGCGCGGGCAACCGGTCACCCGCGCCGAACAGCGCATTGCGCAGCGTGCCCGGCACGTATTCCTCGGCGTACGCGCCTCGGGCGGTCAATACCGGAACCACGTGCCGGACAATGTCTTCGAACGATCCCGGCGTGATCGCGTAGGCCAGGTTGAACCCGTCCAGATCGGTCTCGGCGGCCCACTCCTGGAGCAGATCGGCGACCGTCTCCCCCGAGCCGACGAACACCGGTCCCATGCCGCCGATCCCGGCCCATTTACCGATATCGCGGACGGTCCACTCCCGGCCGTCGTCGTCGAATTCCTGGAACGCCGCCACCGCGGACTGGATCGCGTTGCTCTCCACCTGGCCGATCGGGTCGTCGAGGTCGTAGCGGGACAGATCGATGCCCATCCAGCCGGACATGAACACCAAGCCGCCTTCGACACTGGCGTAGGACAGGTACTCCTCGTGCTTGCGCCGCGCCGCCTCGTCGGTCGCGTCGGTGATGATCGTCGCGAGGGCGTAGACGCGCGCCGCGTCCCGGGCGCGGCCCGCTGCTTCCAGCGCGTCCCTGATCCGGGAAACCGTCTGCGCGAGCACCCTTTTCGAGGGTCCGGCGATGAAGATGGCCTCGGCGTTCTCCGCTGCGAAACGCACACCGCGCGGTGACGCCCCTGCTTGGTAGATCACCGGTGTCCGTTGCGGCGACGGCTCGGAGAGGTGGATGCCGGGCACGGTGTAGTGGGTGCCGCGATGACCGATGTGGTGCACCTTCGCCGGGTCCACGTAGACGCCCGCGGCCGCGTCGCGGACCACCGCGTCGTCCTCCCACGAGCCTTCCCACAGCTTGTACAGCACTTCGAGGTACTCGTCGGCCTGGTTGTAGCGCTCGTCGTGGTCGAGCTGGTCGGCCGCGCCGAAATTGCGCGCCGCGGAGGGCAGGTACCCGGTCACCACGTTCCAGCCGAGCCTGCCCCCGGTGAGATGGTCGAGCGTCGACAGCCGCCGCGCGAACGGGTACGGATGCTCGAATCCGGTGCCGGTGGTGATGCCGAACCCGAGATGCTCGGTCACCGCGGCCATGGCGGAGACCAGCAGCAGTGGGTCGGCCACCGGGATCTGCGCGCCTTGGCGCAGCGCGGCGAGGTCGTTGCCGCCGTAGACGTCGTAGGTGCCCAGGACGTCGGCGATGAAGATGCCGTCGAAACGGCCGCGTTCCAGCAGCTTCGCCAGCTCGGTCCAGTAGCCGAGCTCCTTGTAGCGGTGCGACTGGTCGTCCGGATGCCGCCACAGCCCGGGTGACTGATGAGCGACACAATTCATGTCGAAGGCGTTGAACCGGATGCGGCGGGTCACTGCGCGGCTCCCCCGGCGCGTTCGCCGGCGCTCCACGCGAACGGCAGATCGGCGCCGTTGAGCAGATGATCGCCGATGGCGCGCGCTTTCTGGATCGCGGGGTTGTGCACCGAGATGGTGCGGGCGTTGCGCCAGTGCCGATCCAACCTCAGCCGTTCGGTGACCACCGAAGCACCGCCCACCTCGAACAGCAGCGATGTGGCGGGCAGCACCAGGTCGATGACGGCGAGTTGAGCCCGCGCCGCGGCGAGTTCGGCCGCTACCAACGCACTCTCGTCCTTCGCTCCGCCCGCCAGCACCTCGTCGAGCACGTCGGCGACGGCGAGCACACTGGCTTCGGCGGCGAAGGCGGCGGCCGACAGGCGCCCGATCACCTGCTGCACCAGTGGGTCGTGCCGGGGCAGATCGGCGGCGGAGTGCGTGTAGCCGCGAGTGCGCGCCGCGACCCATTCCCGGATGTCGCGTTCGGCGCGTTCGGCGATGCCCGCGAGCACCGCGAGCTGGACCAGTTGCAGATATGAGGTCGCGTAGGTCGGGCCGGGCGCCCCGTAACCGGGACCGAGAATCCGATCCTCGGTCACCACCACGTCGGTGAATTCCGTAGTGCCGCTGGCCGTCAGGCGCTGACCGAAGCCGTCCCAATCGTCGTGCTGACGCACTCCATCGGCGTGCGCGTCCACCAGCACGCCGACGCGTTCACCGTTGCGGTCGGCGGCGGCCAGGATGTAGTCCGCGTACAGCGATCCCGTGCTGTAGTACTTCACACCGTTGAGCAGCCACCGCCCGTCGTCTTCGGTGAGTGTGGTGCGGTAGCGGTCCACCGCGCCGACGCCCGGTTCGGTGATCGCGTTACCGACCAGCGTGCCCTCGGCCACCGCGCGCAACCAGCGCTCCCGCTCGGGCCCCTGGTCCGCCAGCAGTTGGTCCTCGACGAACGAGAAGTGCACCCGCAGCGCTTGCGGCAGATTCGATTCGGCGCCGGCGAGCGCGATGAGCAACCGGAACAGCTGCCGGACGGTGACGCCGTAACCGCCGAGCTCGACCGGAACGCGCAGCGCGCCGAATTTCGCCGCACGCAGCTCGCCGACCTCCTCATACGGCAGCGTACGATCGTTTTCCCGCGCTACGGCGCCCTGGGCGATCCGGTCGAAGATCGGGCCGAAGATCGCATCCAGTTCGGAGTCGGTGGTGGATTTCGCCTCGGTGGTCGTCATCAGTTCACGATCGCGCACCACGGCCGGGTGCTCACGGGTTGCGCGCAGCGCGATCGAAATGCGGACCAGCGGCCTTCGGTCGCGTTACTGGGCCGGAGGCTCGAGCCGATCGGCCGAAAGCCAACCGCCCCTGGCGATCGCCGGGGGCGGTTGGCTGTTGATCAGGTACTTGCACGTTTCCGGTGCCGCGGTCTATCTCCGCGCCACCTCGAGCCGACTCGGGACAGGTTCGGCCGATACCGCTCAGGAGATCTTGCGGCGGTAGGTGTTCATGGCGAAGAGGTAGGCGACGATGAGGATGCCGACGCACCAGGCGAGGGCGATCCAGATGTCGGTGCCGACCGGCTGCTCGGTGAACAGGTTGCGGATGGCGTTGATGATGGAGGTCACCGGCTGGTTTTCGGCGAAGGCGCGCAGCGGGCCGGGCATGGTGTCGGTGGGTACGAAGGCCGAACTGATGAACGGCAGGAAGATCAGCGGATAGGAGAAGGCGCTCGCGCCGTCCGGGGTCTTCGCGGACAGACCGGGGATGACCGCGATCCAGGTCAGCGCGAGGGTGAACAGGATAAGGATGCCGGCGACGGCGAGCCAGGCCAGTATTCCGGCCCCCGATCGGAAGCCCATGAGCAGGGCGACGAGCACGACGACCACGAGCGAGATCAGGTTGGCGACCAGCGAGGTAAGCACGTGCGCCCATAGGACCGCCGATCGTGCGATGGGCATGGATTGGAATCGCTCGAAGATCCCGCTTTTCATGTCCAGGAAGAGCCGGAACGCGGTGTAGGCGATACCCGAAGCGACGGTGATGAGCAGGATGCCGGGCAGCAGGTACTGCACGTACGAGTCCGACCCCGAGTCGATCGCACCGCCGAAGACGTAGACGAACAGCAGCATGAAGGCGATCGGCATGATCGTGGTCGTGATGATGGTGTCCACGCTGCGCGTGATGTGGCGCAGGGATCGTCCCAGCAGCAGCGTGGTGTCGGCGAAGAAATGCGTGGTCATCGTTGTTCCTCAGTTCTTCCGTACCGCGCTGCGGTCATTGCCGGGGACGCCGTCTTCGCTCTCGTCACCGACGAGGGCGAAGAAGACGTCTTCCAGGCTCGGCTGCTTCTCGACGTATTCGACCTTGGCGGGCGGGAGCAGCTGCTTGAGCTCGTCGAGGGTGCCGTTGACGATGATCCGGCCCTTGTGCAGGATCGCGATCCGATCGGCGAGTTGTTCGGCCTCGTCCAGATATTGCGTGGTGAGCAGCACTGTCGTGCCGTGCTCGGCGAGTTCCTCGACCGCCTGCCACACCTCGACGCGCGCCTGGGGGTCGAGCCCGGTGGTCGGCTCGTCGAGGAAGATGACCGGCGGGTTCCCGATCAGGCTCATGGCGATGTCGAGGCGGCGGCGCATGCCACCGGAGTACGTCGACACCTTCCGGGTGGCCGCGCCGGTCAGCGAGAAACGCTCGAGCAGGTCGTCGGCGACCTTGTCCGCGTCCTTCAGGTGCCGCAACTTGGCGATGAGCACGAGATTCTCGCGCCCACTGAGAATTTCGTCGACGGCGGCGAATTGCCCGGTGAGGCTGATGGACTCGCGCACCTGGCCCGGTTGCGCGGCGACGTCGAAGCCGTTGACCGTTGCCGTCCCCGCGTCGGCTTTGAGCAGCGTGGACAGTATTTTCACGACGGTGGTCTTGCCGGCCCCGTTCGAGCCGAGCAGGGCGAAGATGCTGCCCCGCTCGACTTCGAAGTCCACGCCGCGCAGCACTTCCAGCTTGTCGTAGGACTTCTGCAGACCCTGCACATGGATCGCCGCAGCTCGCTGTGTCGTCATCGAACGGCCTCTACTTTCCTTCTCCGGCGGCGCGCTCGATGGCGCTGGTCAGCCGTGCCCGTTCCCGGTTGAGCCAGGAATCTTCGTTGTAGTTCCGCGCGAACGTCTCGATGAAGCGCACGGGGTCCTCCCCGACGACCGCGCGTATCGGGGTTCCGTCGGCCGCGCTCTGTTCGAACAGAACGGCAAGGTCCTCGAACATCGAAACGCCGCTTCCCGCCCCGGCGTACATCAGGTACCGCTCGAAGGCATCGACCGCAGTGCGATGACTCGGCGGAAGCTGCCTCGCCCGCGACTTGTACTGCCGCCACCGCCTCTTGTCGCCGATGTCGCCGATCACCTTCGCGGTGAGATCCGAGATGTCCATGGCTGTCCGCCTCCTTTTCGCTGAGCTGTTCGAGCCGTTCAGCCCTGTCACCCTGACTCGGCATCGACTGGATATAAGTAGATGTATACGTACACGTTCTGGCCTAACTATAAGTAGACATATACGTACACGCAAGTCCTGATTTGCTCGGCTCTCCGGAGTTCGCCCCACGGCCCGTCCATCAGCATGAAACCCGCGGCCTGCCCCTGTCTCCGACGGAGGTCACCCAGGGTTGCGACTCCGCCCAGCATCGACTGCTGGTAGGAGCGCGCTCGGAGCAGAATCGAGCGATGCCCGGAAGGAAAGGCGCTCCGGCGCACAGACACTCGCGCCGCGTCGACGGCTGGGTAAGGACTCCCGTGCGGTCGCTCTGTCGGAACCCGCCGCTACAGTCGCGGCGTGGCTGGTTCGCGGTACTCGTTCACGGCGGAAGTATGGGAACACCAGGGCGACGCCGCCTGGCATTTCGTGTCACTGCCCGAGGACGTGGCCGATGACATCGAGGAGCGCTACGCGCATCGGTCGGGTGGGTTCGGCGCGGTGCGAGTGCATGTGATCGTCGGCGGCACCCGGTGGTCCACTTCACTGTTCCCGGACAAGTCGCGGGCCACCTATGTCCTTCCGGTGAAGAAGGCGGTGCGCGTCGCGGAGGGACTGGAGGCGGGGTCGGCCGCACATATCGAACTGACGGTCGCGCTGTAAGGCTTCGAACCCGGAGTTCAGCGCCCGAGCCGTCCCGCAGCGGCACTGCGCTTGCTCGCATTTCGTTTGATCGCCACCACCGCGATCACGAGCACACCGAGCACCACGCCACCGAAGCCGAGGGCGAGGGCACCGAGCAGCGTGCCGACGAACGACGAGCCGAGGCCTCGGCCGATGGCGACCGTCACCTCGGAACTGCCGGCCGTGGTGACGCGGTATTCGCCCGGATGGGCGGCCTCGAAGGAGAACCCGGCCCGGCCCTCGTGGCCGCCGAAGGAATAGGTGATGCTCGCGTCGTACTTCCGCAAGTCCACATGCTTGCCCTCCGGATCGAGCACCCGCAGGTTGACCGTGCCGGAAGCGCCCTCCGACGACGCCCCGGCGTACTCGAAGTACACGGTGTGTCCGCCCGACTCCGCGAGGTGCACCACACCCGAGCCGGGCACGTGGACCCGCTGGAAATCGTCGATGCGTCCCGAGGTTTGCAGGAAACCGAAGGTGCCGAGGGCGATCCCGCCGATGATGCCGAGGGCGATCAGCGCACCACCCAGCACGAACCAGCGACCGGACGGGGTGACGATCTGCGACTCCACCGGATTCGGCGATGTCGGAAAAGGTGGCTGTGACACGGTCGGATCCTCGGGCTTCGGGGTCGACACCCTGGTCGACGTAGCGTCAGCGTACGGTCTGCCCTACCGCCTCGCTACGCGAAGCATCTGCCCCACCGCGACGGTTGTCTCCGACCGCCGACGCTCAGCGCGGCTGGGCCGCCGACATGCACTCGCTCGCGATGCGACCGCTGGCGGAGCGCGCCTTGTCGGCGTCCTCTTTGCTCATCCCCAGCGTTTCCTGGTCGGGAGCCTTGGTGTCGTACTCGTCGCTGATCATGATCCGCAGTCCGTCCTGCGAGATCCCCTGATCGACGAACACCTTCGCGGCGCAATCGGCCAGCTGCTTGTTCTTGAGGCCCTTGTCCTGCAACGACTTGGCCAGATCGGCCTGCGTCACAGTGGGCGCCGCCGTGTCCTTGTCGCTGCCGCATGCCGCGAGCACCGGCAGCGCGATCAGCGCAGCGGCGATCATGCAGATCCGCACCTGACTCCTCTTCCTCGACTGACCACTGTCGGTGGCGTGGCCACCATAATGCCGCGCGGCGTCCAGCGGTAGTCGTCTGCCACGGCGAACACGAGATATCCTGCCGCGCAACGTACTACGCGCCGAGCCTCAGAGGTCCATCGCCGCGCGCAACGCGGTGTCGAGCCGCTCCAGGGTGTCGCTGTCCACCATGTCCACCCGCTCGGCCAGCCAACCGCGGAAGACGCGCCCGATGTTCCCGGCATGCACCCAACCGTGTTCCTGCACTGGAACCGCGAGGATGTCCTGCGGATCGTCCTCGATCACCTCGGCCGCGATCAGCCAGGGACGCGGCGATTCGTTGATGCCGTCACTGCTGATGAGCACGACCGTTCGGCGACGCGGCGAACCATGCGGGTTGTAGATCCACAGTTCACCCCGACGCACGCATCTCCTCCTCGGCGGCCGCCAACTCGGCCGCGTCCGCGGCGGCCTCGGCGGTCGCATCCGACACCGGACCGACGCCGGTGCGCACGGCCTCCCGTCGCGCGGCCTTCGAAATCCACGCCGACGGCGACATTCCCGCCCGAGCCGCCGCCTGTTCCGCGTACGACCAAGCGGCTTCGTCCAGCGAAAGGGTGACCTTACGCGTTGCCATACCAATTATCGTACCGGCATCGCCGGGCGCGGACCAGCCCCGACGGACGCCCGCGAGATCCCAACTGATGACAGGTGACTGCTGTTAGGGTTGGCGCATGACGACCTTGCACCATCATCGCGTCGGCGCGGGCGAACCGCTCGTGCTGGTACACGGGGTCGGGAGCCGGTGGCAGGTGTGGGAGCCGATCATCGACACCCTGGCCGCGTCGTACGAGGTCATCGCGGTCGACCTGCCCGGCTTCGGTGGTTCGACGCACCCACTCGCGCACACCACGGTGCCCAACCTGACCGAGGCGCTCGCCGAGTTCCTCGCCGCGCAAGGGATCGATCGGCCACATCTCGCGGGCAATTCGATGGGCGGGCTGATCACCCTGGAACTGGGTGCCCGCGGGCTGGCTCGCTCGGTGACCGCCTACTCGCCGATCGGATTCTGGGACACCGCCGGTCGAGTGTGGTGCCAGCAGTCGCTGGGCAAGTCACGGGCGCTCGCGCGCCGGTTGCGCCCCGCCCTGCCGTCCGTGCTGAGCACCGCCGCGGGCCGGACCGTATTCCTCTCGCTGATCTTCGGCAAGCCATGGGCGCTGGATGCCGAGGTGGCGCTGGACACCGCCATCGGCGCGGCGGACTCGGCCGGATTCGACGAGGCGCTCGCCTCGTTCACCGATGTCCGGCTGCCCGAAACCGGCGCGCTCGCCGACATCCCGGTGACGATCGCCTGGGGCAGCCGGGACATCCTGCTCACCTACGCGACCCAGAGCCGCAAGGCGCGCGGCGCGCTGCCGGACGCCGAGCACGTCACGCTGCGCGGCAGCGGGCACACGCCGTTCTTCGACGACCCGGCCGGCTGCGCACAGGTCCTGCTCGAGACAGTCACCCGCCGGCGGTAGGTTCAGCCCGCGGGCGGGTCGAGCAACGTGCCCGCGGCCGCCGTGCCGAGCAGGACACGCACGGCGTTCCCCCACCGGTGCCGAAGGAGCCGGTTGCGGGACAGGTCGCCGGTGAGCAGCACGCGCAAGGCCTGCCCGGTCATGATCTCGATGGTGAACTCGGTGATGGTCGGAACCCGCGGATCGTCCGGGAATTCGCGCCGGAAGCTGTCGCGAATGCTGGTGTGCATCAGTTCGAACAGGCCGACCTCCAGCGGCAGGAACGCCGCCCGCAGTTCCGGGTCGGTCCGCGCACCCACCCACATCTCCAGCGCCGCCCAGAACGACGGACCGCTGAGCATCCGCATGGTCAGCTCGACAGCCGTCTCCAGCCGGTCCGCGCCGTCCGGAATGGCCTCGAATTCGCTTGTCAGCTGGTCGAATCGACGCCTCGCCACATGCTCGACAGCGCCGGCGAGCAGATCGGCGCGGGTGGGGAAGTAGTGCTGCAACGTTCCCCGCGGCACATCCGCCCGCTTCTGCACCTCGAGTGTGGTGGTGCCCGCGTAACCGACCTCCACCAAGCTCTCCACCGCCGCGTCCAGCAGCCGCGTGCGCATACGCTCCCTGCGCTGCGCTTGCGGCCGCCGGACGTGTCCCGGCCCGCCCGTCAGCGGCCCTGCCACTGCGGCTCGCGCTTCTGCGCGAACGCCAGCGCTCCTTCGGCAGCGTCCTTGGACAGCAGTGCGGGCAGGGCGATCTCGCCCTGCTTCGCGAACGCTTCCGCGACCGTCCAATCCGGCGACTCGTCGAGGATGCGCTTGCTCGCGGCCACCGCGAGCGGTGCGGCGGCGGCGATCTCGGCCGCCAATTCGAGCGCCACCGACAGCGCCGCACCCGGCTCGGTGACCCGATTGACCAGGCCGAGCTGATAGAGCCGCTCCGCGCCGATCCGGCCGCCGGTGAGCGCGAGTTCGGCGGCGGTGCTGCGCGGCAGCCGCTGGGTCAGGCGCAGTACGCCACCGCCCGCGGCCACCAGACCGCGTTTGACCTCGGGGATGCCGAACTGCGCGTCGCGCGCGGCGACGATCAGGTCACCCGCGAGCGCCAGCTCGAAACCACCGGCCAGCGCGAAGCCCTCGACCGCGGAGACCATCGGCTTGGCCGGGGGTTTCGCCGCGATGCCGAGCGGGCCGCGGCGCTGCGTCATCGGCATCTCGCCTTTCGACGCGGCGACCAGATCCATTCCGGCGCTGAAGGTTCCGCCCGCACCGGTGAGCACGAGCACGCGCGCGGCGTCATCGGCCTCGAACTCGTCGATGGCGGCCTCGATGGCCTGCGCGGCGGCCAGGTTGATCGCGTTGCGCGCTTCGGGACGGTTGACCGTCAGCACGGTGATCGCGCCGCGCCGCTCGATAAGGACCGAGTCGCTCATCGGGCGCTCCTCTCGGTGAGCAGGGTGAAGGTGTCCGCGGCGATCTCGGCGTCCGCACCGAGCGGGTCGCCCGCGGTGAACGCCGCGAGGGTGTCGGCATCCGACGCCCGGACCAGTATGCGGGTCCCCTCGGGTGTCAGTGCGCTGACCACAACGGCTTCCGGCTCGTCGGCCCGATCCGGCGCCGGGCCCTTGCGGTAGGCGACGGTGTACGCCTCGACCGAGGCGGGGCCGGTGTACCCGAGCGCCGGTTCGCGCCGCGCAGGAGGCACCTGTGCCTCGATCGCACGGAACAGTCGCTCGGGCGGCCTGGCCGAATACACGCCGACACCGTGCTTGGTGCTGTACCAACCGAGTGCCGTCGCCAGGCCGTAGGCGCCCGGGTCCGCGCGCAGCATGCCCGACAGCGTCGCGATCGAATGGGTCGTGTAGTTGTTGCCCGGCCCGCCCGCGAAGGTGAGACCGCCGGTGACCGACAGCGGCCGGGCCGGATCGTCGATCGGCAGGCCGAATTCCTCGGCGGCGATCTGCACCGCGACCGGGAAGCAGGAGTAGAGGTCGATGTGCGCGACATCGTCTATCGCGATCCCCGCCGCGCCCAGCGCCGCTTTCCCCGCCGCGGCGATGGCGGGTGAGCGGGACATGTCCGCGCGCTCGGAGACGAACCACTCGTCGGTCGCGGTGGCGCCCGCATGCGGGAATACCCACCGGTCCCGCGGCACGCCGGCGGCGTCGGCCGTCGCCGCACTGCACAGGATGAGCCCGGCGCCCTGGTCGACGGTGAGGTTCGCGACCATCAGCTTCGGGTACGGCGTCGACACCATCCGGTTGGCGGGCGCGGGCGTCACGAGATCGGCGGCGGCCTGCGCGGTGGGCTGCCAGGCATACGGATTGCGCGCCGCGATCTCCGACAGCCGCGACCACAGTACGCCGATCCGCTCGCGATGCGCGGCTTCACTCGACCCGAGCCGGTGGCGTAGCGCCGTCTCCATGAGCGCGTAGAAGTACACCGGCCCCCACAGGCCCGCGGCGGTCTCCATGTCCGAGTTCGGTCCGCGATCGGAGCCGATGATCTCGTCGGGGCCCACGTCCTCCGGCTGCTCCGGCCAGTCCACCGGCGTGCCGGAGCGGGTGGCCGTGTTCCCGGAGTACACCGCTTCGGACCCGGTGAGCAGTGCGACGTCCGAGCGGCCGTCGGCGATGGTCTGCGCCACGGTGTTGAGCAGCCGCTGCGGTGCGTCGCCGCCGAAACGCACCGACTGCACGGTCCGTCTCGGCGTCGCGCCGAGTTCGGCCGCGACGAGCGCGCCCAGATCGCCATAGGGGCGACTGACCGGGGCGACGGCGGCGATCATGTCGGCCGACCGCAGCAGACGATCACCGACGCCGCTGTCTGCGCCCGCGCGGCGCAGGGACTCGGCGGCGAGTTCGACCGGGCCGGGCAGACCCGGCTCGCCCGGTCGGTGTACGACCTGCCCGGCGCCGACGAGCACCGGCGTCCTCGGGTCCATTCCGGCTGGCAGCATGCGTCCTCCGCTCCATAACCGTCAGCATTGACGGTAACTCGAGTCCGATTAGAACAGAGCTCAGGCGCTCGGGCAACAGGTGCCCACGACACAACTGACTGATGAGTAAGATGCGGGGATGGGCACCAACATCGCCGTGCGATTCGACGACCACCGCGCATACGTCACGCTCGACCGCCCGGACAAGCACAACGGCCTGACCATCGACATGCTGCGCGGGCTGGTTGCTAGCGCGAAACTGGTGGCCCGCCGAAGCGATGTATGGGCGGTCATCCTATCCGGCAACGGACCAAGCTTCAGTAGCGGCTTGGACATCGCCGCGGCAAGTAGCAATCCTTTGGCAATCGCTCGAAACTTCGTGCCGTCACCCTGGCGCGGCACCAACGCCTTCCAAGAGGCGTGCTGGGCTTGGCGTCGCCTGCCCGTGCCGGTGATCGCCGCGGTGCACGGGCGCTGCTTCGGCGGTGGACTCCAGCTCGCGCTCGCCGCGGACGTCCGTTTCGCCACCCCCGACGCCGAGTTCTCCGTCATGGAAACCAAACACGGCCTGGTCCCGGACATGACCGGGGCGGCGACACTGTCCAGGCTGATCGGCATCGACAAAGCCCTCCTGCTCACGATGACCGCGGATACCGTCGACGCCGCCTATGCGGCGAAGATCGGCTTGGTCACCGAGCTGACCGCGGACCCGGTCGCGGAGGCCGAGAAACTCGCCGACCACCTCGCGACGCGATCGCCGCATGCGGTCGCCGCCGCCAAACGGCTGTTCGAGAAGTCCTGGCAAGCATCCGCCCGGCGAACATTCGCCGTCGAGCGCGCGAGCCAGCTACCGCTGATCGTCCGCAAAGCACTCGGTAGATAGCTGCAAATTCGCCAGTCTTGTCAGAAGCCCTCATGGCGACCGGTTCCGCTGCTACCATTTGCACGATTTGCCAGCCTGTCGACTAGTGGTGCGCGGCACACTGCGAAGGGTCTGTGTATCGCGGGACGCCCATGGTTCGCACCGCTCTCGGGAAGAAACCGGAGGGCTCACGAACAGTGATCAAGACCGCATCCTTCCTGCTCTCGGCGCTGGCGGGTGTCTCGGCCTTGCTCTTCACGGCGACCACCCCCGCCATCGCCAACCCGAACGCCATCAATCCGATTCCAGTACTCAACGGCACGACCGGATTACCGAATCTGCCCGGGCGCACCAAAGCGGTCTTCCAGGTGACCGGTATCGCCAGCCCGAACAACACCCAGACCTATAACGTCCTCGGCACCGATCTCGGCATCATGTGGGACAACGGGCACGGCGAAATGCTCACCGCGTTCGGCGACACCGCGGGCGTCGGCTTCCCGAATCTGCTCGCGGGCAGCATGTGGGCTTGGCGCAGCAATATCCTCCTTCGCAGCCACACCACGAATCCGGCGGAAGGCATCTATTTCGACAGCGTGGTGCGCGATATGTTCGGTCAGGCACGCGATCTGATCCCGAGCCCGAAGATCCCGTTCCTGGAGATCAGCCGGATCCCCACCGCGGGCATCTCGGTCAACGGCGTGCAGTACATGAGCCTGATGTCGGTGAAGACCTGGGACGACGTCGGTCAGTGGAGCACCAATTTCTCCGGTCTCGCCACCTCGGGGGACAACGGCGAGACGTGGGCCGAACTGCCGGAAACGCGGCGGAACAACGAGGGAGGGAACGCCAACTTCCAGATGAACGCTTTCCTCGCCGACGGCGGGTACATCTACGAATACGGCACCCGATCCGGTCGCAATCACACCGCCCACGTCGCTCGCGTCCACGCGCAGGACATCGGAAATCTCGCCGAATACGAATACTGGGACGGCGGCGCCTGGCGAAAGAACGACGTGAATGCCGCCGCGCCGATCATGTGGGGCGTCGGCGAACTCTCGGTGATGTACAACGCCTATCTCGGGCAATACATCGCGCTCACCACCGACCAATTCAATTCCGTGGTGCTGCGGCGCGCGTCCACCCCGGTCGGCCCGTGGAGCGATCCCGAAGTGCTGATCGATACCCGCGAATTGCCTTCCGCCTACGCACCCTCGATTTTCCCGTACCAGACCGGGCGTGATCTCTACTTCCTCACGACGGTGCACAGCCAGTACAACGTCGTGCTGATGCGCACGACGCTGTAGCTCGCGGCCCGGCGATCCGACGCGGCGCTTGACCTCAACAATGGTTCATGTATGAGGCTGCACCGCGTTGGATCGTTCACGTTTGCGGGAGGCACCATGCTCAGCACCACTGTCGACGTTCGCGCCTGGCTGCGCGACAACGCCGTCGCGATCGACAGCTCCGATCCCGGCTCCTCCGGCTCGGATCTCGACGCCCTGATCGCACGGCTCGGAACCACCACGGTGGTCGGGCTGGGCGAGTCCACGCGGTTCTCCCGGCAGACCTTCGGGGTGCGCGAGCGGCTGTTCCGCGGGCTGGTCGAACGGCATGGCTTCCGCGCGTTGGCGATTCAGGACAGCGCGCGTTCCGGCGAGCGCTGGGACCGGTTCGTCACCGCTGGCGACAGCGACCCGGAAACGGTACTCGCCGGCGCCTGGCGCCCGTGGCGTACCGAGGAATCGGTGGCCACGTTGCGCTGGATCCGCGCATGGAACATGGCGCATTCGGAAGACCCGGTGCGGATCTTCGGCGTCGAACCACCCCGCGCCGAGCCGAGCGACTACGACGCGGTGCTCGACTACGTGCGCCGAACGGCTCCGAACCGGTTCGCCGCGATCGAGGCGCACCTCGCGCCGATCCGCACCGCTCACCAGGTCGATGAGCACGTCCAGCGCCACCAGGGCAGCCACCCCGGCCGACCGTTCGCCGAAGACGCCGAAGACGCCCTCGCGCTGCTCGCGGAGTTGCCGGACACGAAGGAGCGCGCCACAGCACTCGCCCATGCCCGTCTCATCCTCGACTTCCACCGGCAGAGCGTCGCGAGCCGAGGGTTCGCCCGGGACGAACGGCCGTCCGCCGAGACGATGCTGGAATGGCAGCGCTCGACCGGCGCCAAGATCGTCTACTGGGACGGGCTCGCGCACACCTCCAGTCTTCCGATCGTTTACAACACGTCCGAATTTCGCGGTGCCGGAAGTCATTTGCGTGATCGCCTGGGCGATGGATACGTGTCCGTCGGCATCGGGTTCCATCACGGCGACCTCGGTACGGCCGTGGCGCCCGACCCGTTGCCGGACCTGGTCGATGCCGCATTGGGCGAGGTCGAGCTGCCCGCCTACTACCTGGACCTGCGCGCCGAAGCGCCGGAACCGGTGCGTGACTGGCTGACCGGCCCGGTGAAGCTGCGCACCATCAGCGGCGTCTACGACCCGGCCGCCGACGCCACCGCGAACATCCGGCTCGCCTCGCTCGCCGGCGCGTTCGACGTGCTGATCCACCTGCGCGAGACCACGCCGGTGCGCTGGCTCTCGCAGGTATCGGACTGACTCGAGCAACCCCGATGGGCGCGGGCCGCGCGATCAATACACTCGAAACATGGATGCGGCCGACTGGGATGAGCGCTACGCGCAAACGGAATTGGTCTGGGGCGCACCGCCGAACAACACCGTGGTAGAGCACGTCTACGGGTTGGAACGCCGTGCGTCGCTCCCGGCCGCCACACCTGAGGGCGATGCGCCGGAGCTCCCCCGCGCCCTCGACTTGGCGTGCGGTGAGGGTCGCAACGCCCTCTGGCTCGCCACGCACGGCTGGCAGGTGCATGCCGTCGACTACTCCCAGGTGGGCATCGACAAAGGCCGCACCGTGGCCTCGCGCTTGTCCCGATCGGTGCGCAGCCGCATCGGCTGGCAGTGCGCCGACGTCACCGACCTGGACGAGGCGGCGATCACCGGGCCGTTCGAGCTGGTCTTGATGGTCTTCCTGCACTTGCCCGCCGAGCAGCGCCGCGCGCTGGTCCGTCGGGCCGCCGGCCTGCTGGCCCCGGAGGGCACCCTGCTGGTGCTCGGCCACGACACCACCAACATCACCGATGGCTGCGGCGGCCCACAGGACCCGGCCATCCTCTTCACCCCCGACGACATCGTCGCCGACCTCGGCCCCATGGCGGCGGCCGGCCAGGTCCGCGTACGCCTCGCCGACCGCGTCTACCGGCCGACCGAAACCGGCGACGCCATCGACGCACTGGTCATCGCTACCCGTCCCGCCGGATAGAGGTCAGGACCAGCGCTCCAGCCAGGGGGTCACGGTTTCGGCGATCAGGTCGAAGCCGGCGCGGAAGGCGTGCGGCTGCCCCGGGATGACGCGCACTTCGGCGGCGTCGGCGGGTTCGGGTATGCCGAACGGATCGTTGGCTCCGTTGACGACCACCACGTCGATATCGCCGGGGGCGAGCAGCTCGTCCCGGCGCGAGTTCTCCGGCTTGCCCGGCGGATGCAGCGGGAACGACAATGCCAGCACCCCGCGGGCCCGCGCCGCGACCGCCGTCCTACAGGCGACCCGCGCCCCATTGCTACGCCCACCTTGGATCAGCGGAATGCGTTTGCGACCGCGCAGCTGGGCGACGACCTCGAGCCAAGCCTCGTCCTGCTTGATCGCCGACCCCGGCGCACGTCGCCCGGCGACCCGGTACGGCTGCACCACCCGCGCGACCCCACCCCCCAGCCGCAGCGCGGCATCACGCACCGCGAGCAGGTCCTTCGCCTCCACCCCACCACCCGCGCCATGCGTGAGCAGCAGCAGGAAGGCGGGCCTGCGCGGCTGTTCGAGCTCGACCTCGGCCGGCCCCGCACTCGTCTCGATGCGCATCGTGCTCATTCTGCCGCGCCGGTTTCGCAACACTCGCGCGCGACCTACTCCACAGCCGAGCGAGCCCGCGCGCAGTGAACCAGAAACTCCGGCCCAGCTCCCCCGCTCCCGCAAGTCACGCGCACCGACTCCCGAGATCGAATGCCACCGCGCCCAGCGCACCTCAACCCCCGGTTTCGAGCGAAGCGAGACCGAGCATGTTCCGTTCGCGGCCCGGCTCGCGTCCGAGCGGCCGCCGCGTAGGC
>NZ_JBHVDM010000060.1:0-40741 GCF_042802775.1 Nocardia sp. NPDC057455
CGAAGTCGTGCGCATGGAAGCCGACTTCGCCCGCGGCCGGGACAAGGAATTCAGCCAGCGGCATTGGAACCCCGCCACCGGCGAGATGGAGGCCGGCGGATTCGAGGCCATCCCGTTCCAGCTGCCGCAACTGCTCGAAGGCATCACTGCTGGTCGTGTCATCTACGTCGTCGAAGGCGAAAAGGACGTCCTGGCCGCCGAATCGGCCGGGTTGATCGCGACCTGCAATGCCGGAGGCGCGCTGAGCTGGAGCGCCGAACACGCCCGGTGGCTCGAAGGCGCGGGCACGGTCGTCATCGTCGCCGACCGCGACACCGCCGGATACCGGCGCGCCGAAAAGGTCATGGCCAGCCTCACCGGGCTGGTCGAGCGCGTGCGGGTCGTGCAGGCGCTCACCGGCAAGGACCTCACCGACCACTTCGCGTGTGGTCACACCGTCGGCGAGCTGGAGCCGATCCCGTACCTGGACCCCTACACCGACCGGCCGACTGACTCGCGCCGGTCGGCTTCTACTCCCGCAGCCGAGGCCCGACCGGTCTCGGCTGCGGTTTCTGAAACCCACCCACCCACCCCAGGAGGAAACACCGTGGGAGAGCAGTTCCTCGCGCCGCAGTTGCACGACGCACCGGCCGACACCACCCCGGACATCGACCACGCCGGTGCGCAGCTGGCGATGCTGTGGCAGACCATGCTGCGGCATCTGATCATGCTGGCCCAGCGCCAGGCCGAGCAGCGTCGCCGCGACATGGACACTCTCGCCGCCCGCGCCCGGGAGGAGCAGGAGCAGATCCAGGCGCAGTACGCCGCCGAGCGCAAGGCGGTGGAGACCCGGCTGAAGGCGTTGAAGGACAAGGGGTTGGACAAAGCCAGCCGCGAAGAGATCGCCGACGCCGTAGCGCAGTCGCGGGCGTGGGCGCCGGATTCCGAACTGGCCGAACAGGTGTGGTACGACCTGCGGCTGCACGTGTTCCGTCACTACGACATCTACATCGACGACAACGACGAGCCCAAACTGGAGCAGCACCCTGATGGGCTGGTCTCCCAGATCCAGGCGCTGGAGGCCGACCGCGCCTTCCGTGACCGCGCTTCCCACGCCCAGGACCGGATGGTCGCGGCCATCGCCGCCGAGGCCGGGCTGGACGAGTCGACCCGCCAGGCCCTCTACGCCGACATCGCCAGCTGGCAGAACCACCCCACCCCGGCCACGCTCGACGAGCTGACCAAGAAGCTCTCCGATGCCAAGGTCTCCGAGCAGACCCGCACCCGGATCCGGTTCACCGCGGTGTATCTCACCCAGGGCGGCAGCGTCGAGACCCCGTACCCCCGCGACAACCACGCCCCCGCGCTGGAGGCCACACACCTGCTGCGGCGCATGGATCAGCCGCTGGTCGACCCGGGCGAGGAGGCCAAGCCGCGGGTGGATCGGCTGCTGGTGGCCTACCGCGACCAGCTGCGACTGGGTGCGCCGACCGAACACGTGCGCGAGCGTCTCGGCCAGGCTGTCGCCCTGCTGACCGCCGAGGACCAGAAGGCGGCGCGGGATCGGGGTGTGGAGATCCGCAAGGACCCCACCGGCAAGTTCGCGCCGTTGTGGCCCGATCACGTGGACCGTGAGGCGCTGGCGGAGTCGGTGCAGATGTACGCGGCGTTGCAGCCGCACGCCGACCGGGCAGCAGTGGCCGCGGGCGACTACGACGGCGCCGCCGCCGTGCAGCTGCGCGAGCAGGCCGCCCGCCACCGCCGCCGCATCCAGACCGCGATCAAGCAAGGCCAGGGCCTGCACGATCTGGAGCGCGACCAGCTCGCGGCCGTGCTGCGGGATGTCGACGCCGGTCAGCCCGCCCCGCAGATGTTGTGGGCCGATGACCGCACCGCCGCCGCTGTCGATGCCGAGCGCGCCGCGCAGATCGCCCACGACACCACCCGGGTGCACCGCCGCCAGCTGGAGGAGATCCTGGCCTCTGGTGCGGTCGACCCGGCGGCGGTTCGCCGCACCCGCGACGACGTGACCCGGGTGATGGACGAGCAGACCCATCTCGCCGCAGGCCGGATCACGTTGGGCGACTACGGCGAGCACGGCAGCCAGGAACGCCTCGCCGTCGCGCTAGCCGCCTCCGGTGTCCCTGACGCGGTCCGGAACCGGGCCATCAACCACGTCGACCGGGCCGCTGGTGAGGCCGCGATCACCGGCAAGCAGGCCAACCGGATCCGCGACCGGTGGGCCGAGCGGACCGAAGCCGTCGTCGCGGCGCGGTCGGCGGCGAAGCCGGACTACGACAGCCCTGAACGCCGCGCCGAGAAGGAACAGACCCTGAAGGCCGCCGGGCTGGATGACGACCAGGTCGCCCAGCACATGGCCGCCTCCGCTGGCCGGGCGAACCCGCCGTCGGCGGCGGTGCGCTACGCGCCGGGGGAGAAGCCGCGCCGGGCCCGCAGCACCCAGCAGGGCGCGGGTGTGCGGCGCACCCATCACCGTGGCCGTGGGCGCGGCGAGCAGGGCCTTGGGCGCTGACCAGCAGGTGAGTTGTGGCCAAGGGGGACAGCAGCACTGAGGGCAGCGACATCCCGGAATACCCGTGGATGCTCGCCCCCGCCCACTTCCGGACCCGCCGCCAGCTTCGGGCGGCGGGCCTGGGCCCCAACCGTCAGGGCGTCGCCGCTCTGATGGTCGGCAAACGGCGCGGCCGCCGTCTGGTCGCGCACCTGTTCGACGTTCGCAAAGCCGCGCCGAAACGGGTTCCCACGCCCGCGCAGCTGGCGGCCATCACCAAAGCGACGGCAGAGCACCAGATCAAGGCGGCTGGGCGCCACGGCATCTCGCGCGCCGAGCTGCACGCAGAAGTAGATCCCGGCCCAGGGTGGGCCGATTCAACCCAGGAAGGAACACCAATGTCCGACAACCCATCCGTCGAGCTGGCGGGAATCTCCGCCGAGGTCCGCGCCTTGCACGCGGCCGGGCAGCTCCACGACGGCGTCGCCGACTACATCGACGACGTCCTGGCCGATGCTGGCGATCAGCTCCAGCTCGGTGTGCCCGCCGGCCACGGCCAGCGCGTCGCGTACCTGCTGGCCACCGTCGCGGCCAACCAGGCTCGTGAGCGGTCGGCCGAGGTCGATGCCGCGATCGGGCGGGCCGAACGCGGTGAGGAGGCCGATTGGGATCTGGAGCCGAAGATCCGGGAAGCGATGTCCCAGGCCGAGACCCGGCTCGAGAACATCCCGTGGCAGAACCGGACCGCGATGGTCGCCTCGCTGGCGGATGCCCTGGTGTGGTCCTTCGACTCGGAGCTGGCCCAGCAGCGCCTCGACGAACTCACCAACTCCTACGCCCTGAGCTGGGGCGTGCTCATCGACCCGATGGAGTTCACCGTCAGCATCGACCCGAACTTCGAAGCCGAGCACTACCAGCGCTACGCCGAAGCGGCCAGTGTGTGGGATCGCGAGTCCGCCGCGATCGACATCGTGACCGCCCTGCCGATGCCCGACGCCGCGAAAGACGCCGCCACCCGGGCCGTGATGGCATGGCGCGGCGCCGAGGTCGACCCGCTGGATCCGGATGAGCACCGCTTGAGTCAGAAGGCGCGACGCGAGCAGCTCGACGTCGACCTGGCCGCCGCGCCGCTGACCGCCGAGGACCGCGCCCGCGTCGCCTTCGTCGTCGACTACGTGCGCGGGGAAACCTCGCGAGTGGATCTGCTGACCAGTCCGGTGGTCGTCGACCCGGGCGAGGAAACCCGCGGCCGGGTGGCGGCGCTGCTGGCGTTGTTCGCGAACAACCCCAAGTCCGCTCGGGAGGTCGGCAAGCAGATCACGGTGCTGACCGCCGACGACCAAGAGCGGGTCCGCGACGTCGGCCGCGCCATCCAGGCGGGCCAGGCAATCGATTTCGCGGTGTGGCCCGGCTACGTCAACCGCGAGGCGTTCCGGGAAGCGTTGGTGGAGTACGCCGACGACGCTGCCGAACTGCGCAGCATGGCCGACTACCTCGCCGAAGGCCATCTCACCGAGGAGGAACAAGCTCGCCTCGGGGCGGTCGTCGGCACGATCACCGACGACACCAACCTGCAGATCACCCGCATGGCCACCCAGCGCGAGCAGCTGCTCGACCAGGCCCGCCACGGCAAGGGACTCACCTCGATGGAGCGCGCGCAGATCGTGTGCACGATCGAAGACATCGACGCCGGAGTCATCCACGGGCACAAGGAGCTTCCGGAGCTGCTGTTCGCCGATGAGCGCACCAAGGCCAGCGTGGATTTCCTGCGCACCGCCCAACCGGCCAGCGAACTGTCCACAGCGACCCGCCACGAGATCACCGAACTGATCAACGCCACCGGCGCGGTCACCCCGCGCAGCCGCGAGGACGAGCGGCTGCGGTTGGAAGTGTCCTCGATCAGCGACTCCGTCTTCAGCGTGGCCGCCGGATCGCCGGGAACCAGCGTGGAGCTGGATCGCCAGCAGTACACGATCAGGCGCACCGAACTGGGCAAGGCGCTGGCCCGCGCGGGCGTGGATCCGGAAGTGCGGCAGCGGATCCGAACCCTCGTCGATGACCGTGCCCGCCAGGCCGGGGAGCTCGGCCGCCCGGCGACCGCGCGCCGCCAGCAGTGGAGGGACAAGTCCGCCGCCGCTGTCGCTGCCCGTGACGATGCGATCGCCCAGCGTCAGGCCGCCGCCGCCGGCCGCGAACCGAACCCCGGGACACGGGCCTGCACCACCCGCCCTGACCGCACCGCCGGACAAGGCCAGGCCAGGCCCACACCCGCTGTCGGCGGCCGCCGACAGCTCCACCGCGAGGAGATCGGACGATGACCGACACCGAAGCCGTCGACCTGCACGTCATCGCCCGCCTCGACGATCCCGCTGGCGCGGTCGCCGACCTGTACTCCTGCGAGCTGTTCTACAGCGACGACGGCAGCGTCTACGGCCACCACGTCAGCTGCCGGTGGGAATCCGTTCCCGCTGCCCCGGGCGCCCCGGGCAGTCTCGACGGTCTCGACGCCGCGCTCACCGCCGCCGGGTACACCCGCACCGGCGAGTGGAGGCGCAAGACCACCAGCTCCGGCGCGGTGCGGTACTTCACCGTCGCCACGATCCGAATCGAGGACATCTGACCGACACCTGAATCCAGTACGCAGGGCAGCCCTGGAACACCCAACGTTCCAGGGCTGCCCTGTGCACTGGGCCTACTTCTTCCCGCCGCTCTTACCGCTGCCGGACTTCGCCGCGCTCGACTGAGCACGCGAGGCGAAGCCGGACTTCGCCGAGCTGCTGCCCGGGTTCTTCGCCGCCGCGGACTGGACTCGGGATGCGGCCGCGGTGGTCATCTTGCCGCCGGTGTGGCCCTTCCCACCAGACTTCGACATGACGCACTCCTTCCCGTACCTCGGCCCCTCCTCCGGGATACGCCCGCGGGGCCCGGCGCGCACCGATTGTCACTCGCCCTTGTGTGTCAGTCCGGGTCTGTCGGGAGAGCAAGTTATGGACTTGGACTGTCTAAGTGAGGGACACCCTCATCGGTGGCGCCAGGACCGGAGGCAAGCTCTCCCGCTGAGGGAGAGCGCGGGCAGCACCTCGAGACCCGAGCACCAGGCCCTCACTTTCGTGCGCGAAACCGGACTCTGCCCTGCTCAGGTCGTGCGGTACTTCGCTGTAGCCAGCATTCGGATCGAAGAGACATCCAGTCACCACCTTCGACACAGCAGAAAGGCCCCGCCGATGGCGGGGCCGTCGTCGTGTCGGTGGTCAGGCTGAGCGGCGGTGCCGGCGGGCGAGCAACGCCAGGATCTCGTCTCGGCTGATGGTGTCATCGGCGGCGGCCTCGGCGGTCACCCATTCAGAGACCAGTTCGTCGACGCTGGCGTCGGCGGCCTCGGCGCGGGCGGTGAGCCGCTGCTCGATCGACAGCGGAATGTGCAGCTCCACGGTGCGGGTGACGATCAGCTCGCCGGGCTGCTCCGGACGCTCCGCCTCCACCGCCGCCGCGTCGGGGTCGGGGCGGAAGTCGTCGATGCTCCAGTCCTCGCCGAAGGCGTCGACGAGCTCGCGGTACACAGCGTCGCTGGCGCGCTGCTCATCCGTCGTATGGTTCTTCACTGCGCACCTCCCATTCCTCGAACGCGGTCAGGTCCTCGCCGGTCAATTCGCCCGCCGCGATGACGACCGAGTGGAACCGGGCTACCTCACGGACCGCGACCACCAGGGGCCTTCCCGTGTTGGTGCGGCCTGCTATCAGTGTGACCGGTACCGGGCCTCCCGTCGATGGACGGGGCCAGCGTCGGCGTGCCGTGAGCACTTGGTCCACCTCTTCAGCGGTCACACCCCGCAGCTTCGATTCCGCCCACGGGGGCAGCTCGTACGGCATGGTCGGCCACCCTACGCCCGAACCCCGACAACACCGAAAGTCTTCTGGATGAGGCGGCAATGCAAAGGCGTGATGGATGTGGCGGAACGCTAACGGGTTTCGGAGCCACGGACGGCCCGCCAACGATGCTTGTTCGTGCGAAGTTCGCGCGAATAGGCAACCTCGTTCGGCAACCACGCATCGTCAATTTGTGAACTTCAAAAGAGCGATTGTCACCCTATACATAGCCGATGTGCATAACTGTTCGGCTGCCAGGTTCGTGGGACAGCTCGTCAACCTGCATATTTTCCATTTTGGAGTTCCGAATTGGATAGCGTTGCTGTGATCTATGTCACAGACAGGTAGGACGCGTGTGCGGGGGCGGTGGTGGTGCAGGTGCACCGGGGGAGTTAGTTTGGTACCGCGAAAGCGCGTTAGAAACCAGAGAACCCGGGCGGGATCGCACCCCAACCCGGGCTTCTGGCCACACCGGCGCGGGCGGTTAGGAGATGAACCACCAGACCGCACGCACCACCGCAGGCGTCGACTGGGTGACGATCGTTGCCCAGTTGGCGTCGGCTTCCTCCGTGAGGAATCTGCCGAAGTCCAACCCGAACGTCCCGACCACACTCACCTCGACGACCACGGCCCAGAAACGGACCCACCAGGGTGGCGGCTCGTTCTCCGGGTAATCCGACTCGCGGTTTTCCACGCGTGCCCTCCTGTGTACGCATCACCCGAAGGTGATCCAGGCTCGGGGCCTTCCCGATCCTCGCGAGAAACCGAGAGGTCGAGCGCGTACTGGATTCGATTGGCAGAGCCTTCGAATCGGACTGCCGAGAAGCTTAGTGCAGTCTCGCGACACCCCTCCGACCGCACACCAACGAACCGGCATGAACACCACCGTGTACGGAGCGCGATTACGCAGCCCCGCAACGCATGTCCCCAGGTAGAGCCGCCGAATCGGGCTGAACCGCCGAAAGTGATTCGCTTGTCATCGAACGGGTCGTAGACCCCCGCAAATGCTCGAAAATGCCGTGATAGCCAGACCATTCCGTATCTCGAGGTTGGTCTGCAACTGCAGCTCGACGGGAGTTCATCCGCATCAGAGGCATGTATCTGACCAACTACTCGTCCGCGTACACAGTGGCCTTGTTCGTGAGGCCGTGTGTCGACGTAGTTGTCGTAGATGTGGGATTCGACGTGGGCAGTCGGGCGTCGCAAACGGTCGGTTCTCGAACATCTCCGAGCCATCGTCGAGTTCGGGCGCTGGCCGTAACGCCGCAGGTTCGGTGGTGTTCAGGGGCCGGTGGATGGCGCGCACGGCCGTGCTAGTCGGTGTCGTCCGCGCGCTGTGCCAGCCACGCTTCCAATGCCGCCTCGGTGACGGCACCGATCTTGAGCCCGTCCTCGAGCGCCGCCTGGCGCACCCGCAGTGCCAGATCGTCGTCGATGCTGGTGGACAGGTTGGTCCTGCCCGGGGGTGCTGGAGCTGGGCGCTGGGCGAGTTCGAGCCAGGGGAATTTCTCGATGATCTCCTTGAAGTGGTTGTGGTTCAGCACGATCGGGTCGCCAACCTCGAACCACTGCAGGATCTCGCAGGTGGCGGCCCCGTCGGCGCGGGCGACACCTCCGCGGTGGGCGACGTCGTTGCGGAGCTTGCGCAGGTCGCCGAAGAAGGGGATCTGGAAATCGCGGGGCTTGCATTCGTGCACTGCGGCGAGCTGGTGCCGGTAGTCCTCTTCCCAGAGCGAGAAGAACGTCGGCAGCCACATCCGACCGCCCCAGGCGTGGTGCTCGCTGCCGTAGCTGAGTGCATCGAGCAGCAGGCTGGCCGCGACGGTCGTGGACGAGGCCGTCCATCCGGGCCGGAGACCCTCCGGGTCGCACACATCGAAGACAGAGGGGCTACGTCCCCGTGTGGGGCTGTAGCTGTAGGTCTGCCCCAGGAACGGGATCTGGATGCCCTTGATCAGTTGAACGGCCAACATGCCTGCCCGAGGCGCCATGCGCGCCACCGCGATCGTGAGCAGCAGGTCGGTGCGTATGCGTTCCAGGATCTCGACGACCGGATCAGCGGAAGGTTCCGGTGCCACGCCTTCATCAGGATTCATGGCGTGATGCTTTCACCAGGCACCGACGCCACAGAGTGATGCGGGCCGGGTTCCGCTGGCTCCATACGAGCACCCCGCCACTACCGCAGATAATGACACATTATCTGCGGTAGAGTGAATTTATGCCGCTGTGCGACGTGGCGCGACACCCGCGCCCCGCCGGGGCGACTCGGCAAATTATCTGCGGTAGATACGGGTAGATCGAGGGAGACACCGATGGACCGACCGGCAGGGCACTTCACACCCAGCCCGCAGACGGCGGCGCGGCATGGGTGAGTCGCGCGTGGTGCGCCCGCTGCGGGCAGGGATCCGCCTCGACGCTGCAGTCCAGACCTATCTGCACACCGTGCCCGCCGCCAACACCCGCCGCGGCTACCGCACCGCGCTGACCGCGCTGGTCTCCGAGTTCGGTGCGGATGCCGATCCAGCGCTGCTGGATCCGGACCGGGTCGCGGCCTGGTTCCGCACCCGGTGGGGTGAGGCGTCGGCGCAGACGTTCAACGTGCGCCTTGCCGCGCTGCGCGCCGCGTGCGATTACTGGCGGGAGCAGGCCTGGCTGGTCGGTGACCCGCTGGTGCGGTTGCGGCCGCGGTCGGTGCCCGCCGACCGCAGCCGGGCGCTGACCCGCGCGGAGGTCACCACGATCCTCAGCATGGACGCGGGTCTGCGGGAGCGGGTGCTGTGGCACATGCTCTACGAGACCGCCGCCCGCGCCGAGGAGCTGCTGATGCTCGACGTGCCGGATCTCGACACCGCCAACCGGTGTGCCCGTGTGCGGCGTAAGGGCGGCGCGGTGGATGTGGTGGCCTGGCAGACCGGCACCGCCCGGCTGCTGCCCCGTATGCTCGCCGGCCGCCACAGCGGGCCGCTGTTCCTCACCGACCGCAAAGCCAAACCTCATGTTGCGGTGGCGGATATCGACCCGGGCAGCCACCGCGCCCGGCTGTCGTACCGGCGGGCGGCCGAGTTGTTCGAACACCACACCGCCCAGCTGCCCGGCGGGCCGTTCACGCTGCACCAGTTGCGGCACTCGCGGCTGACCCACGCGGCCGAAGACGGGGCGTCCACGCCGATGCTGATGACGCTGTCTGGGCATTCCTCGGTGCGGTCGCTGGCGAAATACGCCCGCCCCTCGAAAGAGGCGCTGTTGGCCTGGCAGGCCGCCACCGATCCCGCCGCACGGCGACGCCGCTGACGACGCACATTCAGCTCCTTACCGGCAACCTCAGAGGAGCGCTTGATATGAGTCTCTGCATTTCGGCCAGGTTCGTGGTGTCCAGCACTTGGGGACCCCTACTAGCGCGCAGGGAAGTGGCCGCCGAAGAGGCGATCCAGCCATATGAATGCATCGTCGATGCGGTCAGCCTGGTACGCATCAAAGGCTTTGCGGGCGCGTGTGGCGGCTGTGGTGAGTTTGGATAATGCCTCCGACTTCAGATAGTCGGAAGAGCAGGGGTGGAACCTGCCTGTCACCCCTTTGGGATCGTTCATCGCTGGGAGCTGATAGTCCTGCAGCCACTCCAGGAGCAGGCACAGGTCCCAGACCGCAATGAACGACGGCTCCGTCGCCATGTGCTGGGCCGCACGCATCTCCAGATAGAACGAGGAGACGGGGACGTTGCAGTAGTACTTCCACGCCTTGACAAGTCGGGCCAGCTTTTTGGCGCCACCGCGAGCAGCCGCCTGGTTGCACTCGTTGACGTAGTCCAGATGTTCGGTTGGCGCAGTGTCGATCCAACCTGTTGAGGGCCCGGGTATCTCGTATCGGAAATGCGGGGATGTGTCCTGTAGGAAGCCAGGGATGACCTCCCACGTTTCGGCGCCGCTTGCAAACTCGACTACGACAGCAGGTCGGCTGATGCGAACTGTTGTGGTCGGGAACGAGGCCGACAATGCGTCTTTGACCCACCTCAGTGCGGTGTCCGAAGAGGATGGTTGCGTGCCTCCAAGGCTGACCAGCACATCGACGTCGCTGTAGTGTCGAACGCCGGTCCCGTGATGGAAAGAACCTGTCTCCCTGATGTTTAGGACAGACAGCGACTTTTTCAGAGATCTCTCCACCCGGTCGCGGTGACTCTTGGCTGCGGAGATCTGCGACGACAAGGGGGTCAATCGGCTGAGGAACTCGTCGAATCCCTCGGCGACTGTTCGGGACACCTTCAGACTCCTGTTCCAGTTGAGTCGACATCGTAGGTCTGCCCGCCCCCAGCTATGTTCTTCTGAGCGCGCTTGCGAGCCCACCTGTTGGGGGGTTCAGCCGTCTTGTTCTGTTCGTCGCGACGAGCCGTGATTTCAGCAACCACGCTCCGCATCTCGTCGATTTCGGTGTTCGGAAGGTCAAGCAACCGAGCCTGGCGCGCTGCTGTCTGGATCTCGAGATATGCGTTCGCAGCGGCCGCTGCCTGGTTTGTCCGGTGACTGGCATTGACCGTGGTCAGAACGGCGCCGAACGCAGCTGAAGCAAGGGCGAGAACACCGGCCCAGAAGGCATTCGCCGTCGACGCCAACGCAGCGGCTCCCGAGACGGCGGCCAGAACACTTGCGGGCAGGCCGAGAAACAGGTTCACCCCGCGCCATTGCTTGGCCTGCTCGAACTGGTTCTGAGCGCTGTACATCGCGCTCTCTTCCAACCGCTGCAGTTCCTCATCGATCGCCTGACGGCGGTCTGCAAGTAGGTCATCGGACATTGGCGAGGTCAGCTTTCGGTCGAAGGACGAGGGCCAGCCAGACATTGTCTCCTGCGGTACCGACAGATACAGGTTGGCCGGCGAAGCCGTGGCGCCCTCGGCTACCGCGCCGCGCAGCCGACTTCCCCGCCGAAGTCGTGTTTCCCGTTCAACTGCTGACCGCAAGACGAGCGGCTCAATCGCTGGCTCGACGTTCAATGTCGGCTCGTCATGCCACACTTCGCCAACGGAGCTGCCCTGGCCGGAGGAGAACGAATGGCCGCCACTAATGAACGGCCCACGGTGAGGCTGGTCGCGCACTGCCGCCGCTGCGGCGGCTGGCTGCTGTCCCCGCAATCGGTCGCCCAGGGAATCGGGCCGACCTGCGCGATCCGCGAGCACGCCGAACAACGCGCCGCGGCTGCGCGGCATCCCCAAGAACTGGCCCTGTTCGACATCGCGGCATAGCCGCTCGAATTCCACGCGCGCACGTCCGCCGTCATTCCTCATGGAAGGATGGCGGGTTATTCGTGGAGTCGGCGGTGCAGGTCGTCCAGGAGCTCGATCGCGGCGGTGAACGCCGGAATCGACTCGGCCGGAAGCGAGTAGGCGGCCACCTTAGAAGTGAGCGGATTCGGGTATCGGATTGCCTGGATCAGCCGCCGCTCGGGCAGGCCGTGGGTGACGCCTTCCCGCCGAGCGGCGACGTTGAGTGACTGTGTGGCCGCGCGTAGCAGGCTGTCGCCGGTCAGCTCGGTGAGCCTGCCGACGGGGGCGGATCCGCCTTCGGCGATCAGAGCTTGCACCAGCCGGTACCCGGCGGGTGTGGAGGACCGCAGGATCTGCGCCGCCACCGCGGGGGTCCACTCGACACGCTCGGCCTCCCCGATGTCCGGCTGGGTGTCCACAGGATCGGAGTCCGCGGTGTCGTTGCCGGAGAGCAGTGCGGAGAGGCGACCGGCGACGGCGACCTGTGCGGCCAGCAGTCCCAGTTGGACCCGCAGCTGCGGGGTCATCTCGCTGCCGTTCAACTCCTCGACAGCCAGATGCAGCTGCTGGCGCGCGAACTCGAGATCGTCAAAACCTGTCTCTCCCATGCGGATGACGGTATCCACACCAGCTGAAGCCGCGCCCTGTATCCGGGTCGGGCCCGCGTTCTGCGCCCTCCGAGACGGACACGAGCGAGTCAGGACGGTCATGTACATTGCATCCAGTATCGAATACAGGGTCAGGCTGGGGTTGCAAGCCGGTGCAGCGAGCAACTCCTGGGAGCACAGTTCTGACCTCCTTCGGATAACTGCGGCGTAGTACAGGCTCTAGACCCCCAAGTGCGGGATAGGAGCCACCCCCCGGGCGAAGGGCAGGCTCCACCAGAACCCGGTTCACCATCCGTTACGAACGGGATGGTTGAACCGGTGCTGCATGCCTACATCCGGCCCGCACGGCGAGACCATCCCCTGAACAAGGGAAACCGAACCGTGCTCGCCGCGCTCTTTTCCACTGGCCAGACCGTCGCACTGGCCGTTTTGCCGCTGGTCTACATGCTGTTCTGGACCGCTGTGCGCTCACCCGATCCGGCCAAACGCGAAGCAGCGTTGCGGCTGCTGGCGATGCTGTGGCGACACAAGGGCGTCACCAACGCCGAACCCAGACAAACCGATACGTCGGCCGCGTCACACAGCGCAAGCATCGGCGCAGGTGAAGACTTGGAGGCTAGTCAGCCAGGCGATGCTCATGCCGCGATATCGAACAGGGCCAGCTCTCGTGGCTGACGCGCAGCCGCGGCGCGGTGTTCGGCGCGCTCGCGGATCGCGCAGGTCGGCCCGATTCCCTGGGCGACCGATTCCGGTGACAGCAGCCAACCACCGCAGCGTCGGCAATGTACGACAACTCGCACGGTGGGCTGTTCGCCGGTCTCGGCCATGTCTTCCTCCTCCGGCCGGGCAGGTACGCCGGAAGCCTGACATAAGGGACCGACATCGCCGCCCCGAGCGCATTTTCCGGATATTCCGCTGTCCGCCGGGTCTGGGTGTCACACTCACGGCCGTGAAGAGCGACGATCTGCCTATCACGCCGCCGATCAATCCTGCTGACGAAGAGTTCATCTGGTCCAACGCCGATGACCCAGTGACACGACAGCACCCGAACCGGGAACCGGTGCGGCTCACCGACCGCGGTTATCTGCCCCCCGGGACCGATGTGGAGTCCGTCCTCGCCAGCGGTGACGCACGAGCCCTTCACGCAGTGTGGACGACTTACCACCACATCAGGTGGGCCCACGAGCAGATCGAGGCGATCTACTCAGGTGATCTCGCCTTCCCGCCCGACGGCACCGCGCTGCTCGAAAGCAGGCTCTCCGAATGTGCTGGCGTCACTCGTATGCAGGCGCTGGAAGCGAACCACCGCCTGATCGAGGTACTCACCCTGCGGCGATGGCTGGTGATGCGCGATGCCGTTGAGGCCGGCGACAGCTGGCATGACATCGGCGCTGCCGTGGAGATGACCGAGTGGGGTGCCCACGACTGGTACGCGCTGCGTGGCCGCCCTTACTCGCAGATAGGGGATCGGAAGCAGCGGCGCTGAGCGACTGATAGGCGGGTGCGCGGCGTCCCTGAACGGGGTCCCTTCCAGTCCGTGACCCCTCTACGTCTCCGGGGCGGGCACGAGCGAGTCGGCCCGAACGCTGAACGGGTACCGGCCGGGACTGTCCTCGAGCACGGATTCCACGAGCGCGTAGCCCTCCTCGTCGAGTTCCAGGACCTCGAACACGGAGACCCCGTTCGCGACCAAGAGCACCTTGTCACCGACCTGAACCATGACCGCGAGCCTATCCCGACAGACCGACCGGTACGTGACATGATCGAAAGCGTGTTC
The DNA here is from genome assembly GCF_042802775.1 of Nocardia sp. NPDC057455. Classification (NCBI taxonomy): domain Bacteria; kingdom Bacillati; phylum Actinomycetota; class Actinomycetes; order Mycobacteriales; family Nocardiaceae; genus Nocardia; species Nocardia sp. NPDC057455. The sequence continues at coordinate 13,995 of NZ_JBHVDM010000060.1, forward strand.
GAACCCTCGCGCTTGGTCTACCGGCTCAGCGACGGCCGGGTCGTCGAACCAGGCTGCCTCTATCGCCTGCGCGACGGTAGGTGGGCCGAGCCGTGGCCCGGCGGCTGCCCGCGCTGTGGCCAGCGCTTCGGCCCGAAGAACATGCTCGTCGGGTCACTGGCCTGCTTGCAGGCAGGCGGCATCCACCGCCTGCACACCTGCGTCCGGTGTGGTCACGTCCTCTACACCCCACCGGTCGCCCCGGACTGCGAGCACCCGACGACGCGGTCGACCTGACCGCGGTCAGCTGGCGAGGTCCAGAAGATAGCCGGGCGGGTCCTCGTCCTCGGCGGCGCCGCAGTAGCACGTCTGGGTGCAGTCGGTGCACGTCGAGCAGCCCAGGCACCACGCCGACAGGTGATGGCCGCACTCGGCGTTCCATTCCGCGTCGAGGGTGACCGGGTGCGGGATGAGCGGACCGCCCTGGTCGTATGAGCGAAGCTGCATAACTCGAATGGTCACCCTGGGCACCGACAGGATTTCCGGACATCGTCACGCGGATCCGTCGTGGCTGCGGAAGCCTACGCCGGGCCACCGACACGGCCCGGCAATCCGCTGGATCGGTCGGTGGCGTGTGGTCTGTTTTTCCTTGCGTAACAGTAGATCTCGTGTCGGTTGGGTGTGTCACACTCGCGATCGTTCGTGGCGGTGCGGGATGGCCGCCTTCTGTGTTCGCCCCCGGGTTCCAGGGAGGGATCGTTCTCATGGCACACATCTATGCGTTCCAGCTCGGCAACGAGGACCTGTTCAAGATCGGTAAGACATCGAACAGTCTTGAGCAGCGCCGCAACCAGTTGCAGACCGGATGTCCGTCGACGTTGGCGCTGTTCCGGTCGGTGTCCACGGAGACCAGTGCGGAGGCGCTGGCGGGTGAGCACTTCATCAAGCAGCGCTACGCGCTACGGCTGGTGCGCCCGCGTAGCGAGATCTTCCGGTTCACCCCGGCCGAGGTGGTCGGGGTGCTGGCTGCCGCGCAGGAGTACCTCGAACAGGAGTTGCCGCGCGAGCAGGCCGACAAGGCGGCGGTGGCCGAGCTCGAGGCCGTCACTCCTGACGAGGAGGTGGTGGAGGCGACGGCGGACACGGCGATGCTGCACCGCCAGCTGCACGAGATGCTGGCGGAGAAGGCCCGGCTGGACAACCAGGTGAAAGACGCCGAGAACGAGATCAGCCGGTTGACCTCGGCGTTGAAGATCGCGATCGGCAAATCCAGCGGCATCGATGGAGTCGCGATGTGGCGGATCGGGAAGTCTCGCGCGAAGTTCAACGCCGAGCGGCTTGCGCAGGAGGCACCCGAGGTACACGCGCAGTACCTCACCCTGCAGTTCGACAGCCCGAAGTTCAAGGCCGCTCAGCCCAAGGAGTACGAGAAGTACATGGACACCACACCGGTGCGGGTATTCGAACTGCTCGATGAATCCTGAAAATCGCACCCCCGACTACTGAAAGCTCGCCCCGGTCCAGCGCGGACCGGGGCGAGTTCTGCGTTTCGGATCCGCGCCCCTGATCAGTCCGTGCCGCCGCGGCATCTGGTGATGACGACCCGGCTGCCGTAAGGCGGGAGGTGTCGGTGTGCCGGTCGATACTCGCCCTGGAGGCTTCGCGGAGCGCGAGAATGTAAGGCGCGCAGGGGAACACACAGGGAGGGACCTCATGTCGGAGACATACGGTTCGGAGCGGGTGGCCACCGTGCGGGCCGGGGAGCCGTGGCTGACCGCGGAGTGCCGCCGCCTGGTGGAGCAGGTGCGCGCGGGCAAACGGGTGATGGAGCTGGCAGCCGAGTTCGGCCGCACCGATACCGCGATCCGGGCCCGCTGCCACATGCTGCTGCCGCCGCAGCGCCGCGCCGAACGCAACAGCAAGCGGGTGGCCGTGGAACTGCTGGGCCTCGAGCTGCACAACGATCCTGAATACGACTGGGAACAGCAATTGCGCGACCACGCCGCCGCCGCGGGCAAGCTGTACTGGAGCGAGGCCATGGATCAGGCGCTGTTGGAAGGCTGGCAGCGTGGTGCGAGCTGGGAGGAACTGATCGCCGCGACCGGCGCCACCGAACGCGAAATGGCACAGCGGCTCAAACGGCGCGGACTCGTAGCCAGCCAGCAAGAAATCGTCGACCGCATCGGACCCATCGGATACGCCCGCAACGGCCAGGACCCCACCGACCTCGACGACATCCCGCTGTGGGTGCTCGTCGTCTCCGGCCTACGCTCCCAACCTCCCCACGTGTCCCTGCACACCCGGCGATCCGGCGCTGAGCGGACCCTGTCCGGAGTCGTCACCCAGCATCTCGCCGACGGCGGCAGCACCGTCGACCTGGGCATCACCCTCGTCCCCCGCACCCCGACAACCCGATGACCGACTTCCAGCCGCGACTGCGGCACCGCTCCAGCGAAACGGCCCCGGAACCTGCCTGAGCGAGGTCCGGGGCCGTTTCGCCGGCGCCTGGTCAGTCGAGGTACCGCCAGCGGATCCGGGTGACGAGCGTGTCCGGGGTGCAGCCGGTGTGGCTGCGGCAGAAGAACTCCACGAACGCCTCCGGCGTCATGTCCGGAAACCCTTCGGCCTCCACGTCGTCGGGACCGATGAGCGCCAGCCGCTCACGGCGCACATCGACGACTTCGACGTCGACGATGCGCACCAGCGGCTCGCCAGGCTTGCGGCCCATGACCTTGCGGCACAAGGTCAGCCGCGTGCCTGGCGTCAGCGTGAGCCAGCCCATCCGGCGGGTGACGGTCTTGCGGCGTTCGCGCACCGCGTCCTCGGTCAGGGAGACCGACATCAGCCTCGGCATGAGGTGCTCCTGCTCGTAGGGAATGCGATCGCCTCTGCGGTGTGCAGCACCGCACGCAGCCGTTGCCCGATCCAGGCACCGACCGCCGGGGAGACGGCGTTGCCGAATCCGTCGACCTGGTCGCGTGCGGTCCCCCAGACGACGAACTCGCCGGTGTGGCCGGGGAAGTCGGTGTCGAATCCGCAGCCGCGGCCCACTTCGTGGGCGGCCATCATGCGGAAGTAGCAGTCCTCCAGCGCGAGATCGGCCAGCGCAGCTCGCCATCCGGCGGTGAGCAGGCCGGTGGTATCGCGGGAGGTCAAGGTCCCGAACGGGTCGATGATCGGGTGTGGTGCGGTCTCGGTCCCCGAAGGCCCGTTCTGCTTGTACCAGCCGCCGAACAGCAGGGCCTGCGACGCGGACGCGGTGATGGTGCCCAGTGGGTCCGCGACCGGGTGGGCGCGGTACTTCGCTTCGTCGATGGCGCCGTTGTTCTTGATCACCCCGGCGGCGGTGAGCACGCCGGGTATCTGCTCGGAGGTGACAGTCGGCATCGCTTCGGCGTAGGTGGTCGGCAGCGTGTTCTTCCGGAACGGCACCACTCCCGTCGAGAGCAGACTCAGCGTCTGCGAGCCGCCCTGGGTGGGCAGCGGATCACCGGCAGCGCGCGGTGCGCCCTGGAAGTTGTTGACCGCGAGCAGCACCGCCTTCTCGTGGGTGGAGGTCACGGTGTCCATCGGGCGGCTCAAGTGCTGGCCGTCGCCGTTGTGGCGGTGCGCGGCGAACACGTGCCCGGTCGACAGCAGCGCGGTTTCCTGCTGGCTGGTCTGGGTGGCCAGGGGCTGGCTCAGGGCTCGTTCGGTGCCATGCACGCTCTTGGCGGGCATGAGGATCGCCGGGAATTCGGCGAACTTCGCTCGGCAGCGTTCCGCACGCGCCATCGTCGCGGGCCGCAATGGGCGCTTGCGGTCCCCGATCCGGGTGCCCAGGTTGGTGAGGTCCAGCGCGTGCAGTGACGGTGTCATCGTCGGCACGACCTCGCGGTGGCAGCGCGGGCACCGGTAGTTGTACTGGGTGCCGTAGCGGACCGCGCCGGTCGGCGGCACACCGGTCTTCCACGACCACACCGCTTCCACGACCTCGTCGCAGTGCCCGCACCGCGCCAACGGCCGATGATCCAGGTCCGGCGCCGGGAGACGGCGATCCCAGAAAACGATGTACAGCCGATCCCTGCTCTGCGGTACCCCGAAGAACATCGAGTTCAGATACAGAATCTTGTGCTCGTAGCCGAGGTTGCCGAACGCGCGCAGCCACCACCGGTACGTCGACCCGTCACCGACCTTGCGGCGGCCCGGAATCGCCGGACCCCATGAGGTGAGTTCGGTCGTGCACTCGACCAGGATCATGCGCGGACGATTCCGATCCGCGTAGTGCAGCACGCAATTGGCGGTCGCCCGGTCCCGCTCGGAGCGGGTCACGCGATCCTCGTAGTCGGGGTCGTCGAGGTCGAACAGGCTCACGCCCTGCTCGTAGGCCTTCTGCGTGTTCGCCTGACTGTGGTTCACACACGACACCCCCGCCACCAGCAGATCCGCGGCGGGCAGGTCCCTCGCAGAGTGATAGTCCGCCGCATCCGGATCGACGAGGTCGGCGATCCAATGCTGCGCGTGCGGGTGGTTCGCCTCGTGGACATCGACTTTGTAGGTGTTGTGGTTGGCCGCCAGGATCGTGGTGAATCCGGCCATCTCGATTCCCCTGGTCAGGCCACCGAACCCCGAGAACAGGTCCACCGCGACCAGATCGTCGTGGCGGAACCGGCGACGACGAGTCGCGGGCCGATGTGTAGCGGTGCGCGGCCGCGTCCTGGTCGAGTCACGTCGGGACATGAACCCCTCCTTGCAGTTTCAAAACTGTGCAGTAATAAAACTGTACAGTGTGGCTCGGCGAGCTGCTACAGTTTTGACACTGCAACCTGTCCTAGACTCGTCGGCGATGCCGTGAAGCCCTGACAGAAAGCGACTTCCGAATGCCGCCCGACCCCACCCGAACCCGGCCGGTCGAAGACCTCGACCTGGCGGACCGATCCGCGCAGATCCGCCAGGCCCGCGCCGGCGGCGAGCAGCTCCCCGCCGGCCGTCTCCTCGGCCTGCCGGAACTGCCGGACGGGGACATGTGGGTCGACATCGCCGGGGTCGAGGCGATCACCGAAATCCCCTCGCGCACCGTCACCGGCTGGTTGGCGCGCGGCGGCCCGAAAAAGGCCCCCTTCCCCGCCCCCCACCGCATCCTGTATCGCCTCTACTGGCCGCTGTCGGTCCTCGAGACCTGGCACGAGGACTACGCGCGCGGAGCCTGACCGGCCACGCGCCACGACATAAGAACAGACGGAAGAGGTCCCACACTGGCATGCGGGCCTCTTCTCGCCCCGGTCAGATCAGGATCACCAGCACGACGAACACGAGCAACACCAGGAGCGCTCGTGGTACCCACCAGAACGTGCTGCGGCGGAACGGGGTCAGGTCGATCACGCCCTCCCGTTCCAGCTGAAGCAGGCGCCCCGCCGCCCACATCCTCTCCGGTGTGATCGCGGGCGGCTGTGGCCGCCGGTACGGGCAGTAGGGCGTCTCGTGCCATCCGAGCATGCAGTTCGTGCACTCGAACCGGTATTGAGTCATCCCGCCGCACCTCCCCTTCCCTCCGGTGCTCGACCGCGAGCGGTCGCGCACCGTCTCGGTGTGGTGTGAGCGTAGTGGTGAGGCGCCGGAGCCGTTGGTAACTCACACCACCGCGCCTACCTCCAACCCACCATTCCACCGCAAGCCACACCCGCACGCCTCAACCCAAACCCACTTCAACCAGCGCACTTCCACCCAACTGCGCTACGCTCTACCCACATCCCTCGAACACATGTTCACACCTTTTGCATTCTTGGGCACACCGGCTGTGTGTGGTCTGACCTGCAACGTCCGATTCTTCCGTACCGTCGGTTATGTGATGTCTCCGCACAGGCTCAGCGCGGACGCTGGTGTCGACTACTACACGAGATGCGTTGCGGTGCACGACGGCCACGAGCGGGGCCGCGCCAGCCTGTCGGACTACTACTCCGATCGCGGTGAAGTGCCTGGGATCTGGCTGGGTTCGGGGCTGGTCGCGTTCGACGACATCACCGCCGGAGACACAGTCGACGAAGAGCAGATGACCGCCCTGTATCGGGAGGGGCGTCATCCGAACGCGGAGGCGATCATCGCTGCCCGCCTTGCGTCCGGCGACTCCGCGGCCGCCGCTCGCAAGGCCGCACAGTTGGGGCGTCCGTTCTACCGGTTCAAGGTGCCGGAGGGCAGCTTTCGGCATGTCGTCGCGGAGGCGCTGACCGCGTGGAATGTCGCGGCGGGTCAGCCTGAGGACGCGCCCGTGCCGAAGGAGGTGAGGGAGGAGATCCGCACCCGGGTGGGCCGGGAGATGTTCGCCCAGGAGCACAGTCGGGAACCGCGTGACGGGCCGGAGCTGACCGACTGGATGGCTCGGCATTCTCGTCCGGAGCGCCGGGCCGTCGCCGGTTTCGACCTGACGTTCTCGGCGGCCAAGTCGGTGTCGGCGGTGTGGGCGTTGGCGCCACGGGAGATCGCCGAGAAGATCGAGGCCGCGCACGCCGCCGCCATCGCCGACGCGTTGGCCTACCTTGAAAAGCACGGCTGCTACACAAGGTTGGGCACCGACGGGGTCCGGCAGGTCGACACCGAGGGCATGATCGCGACCGCGTTCCTGCACCGCGATTCCCGCGCCGGTGACCCGAACCTGCACACCCACGTCGTGGTGTCCAACAAGGTCCGCACTCTGGACGGACGCTGGCGGGCCCTCGACGGCCGCATGGTCTACCAGCATGCCGTCACCGCCAGCGAGATCTACAACGCCCGCCTCGAGCAGCACCTGGGCGACGCGATCGGCGTCCGGTTCACCGACCGGCCCGCCCGCGACCCCAACAAGCGGCCGGTCCGCGAGATCGCCGGTGTCGCTGCTGAACTGATCGAGCTGTGGTCGCAGCGCTCGACCATGATCCGCGCCGAACTCGCGACCCTGACCAGGCAGTTCCAGGCCAAGCACGGGCGGGCGCCGATTCCGGCGGAGGTGTGGAAGCTCGCCCAGGTGGCCACGCTCTCCACCCGGGCCCGCAAGCACGAACCCCGCGCCCTGGGCGAGCAGCGCGACACCTGGGAGCGGGAAGCGGTGGGGCTGCTCGGCTCCCGTCACGCGGTCGAGGAGCTGCTCACCGACACCCTCGCACCCGGCAGCCTCCAACTGGCGGATGTCGATGAGGCGTGGATCGCCCAGACCGCGCGGCGCGTGGTCGACACCGTCGCCGGGCACCGCGCGACCTGGAAGCTCAACCACATTCGCGCCGAGACCGAGCGCCAGCTGCGCGGCCAGGTCAGCACCCGGCAGTGGGCGCAGGTGGCTGAGCGAGTCGTCAAGGTGGCGCTGGCCGAGCCGTGCTCGATCCCGCGCGGTGTCCCGGATCCGGTGCCCGCGGTCGGTGTGCTGCGCCGCCGTGACGGCACCAGCGTCTACACCACCGCCGACTCCACCCTCTACACCGCCCGCGCGATCGTGGACGCCGAACAGCGGCTGATCGCCGCCGCCCAGCTCGACGGCGGCCGCACCATCCCGGCCGCGGCGGTGCAGCTGGCGCTGGTGGAGTTCGCCGCCAACAACCACGGCCGCACCCTCAACCCTGGACAGCGCGCGCTCGTCGAGGGATTCGCTACTTCCGGTGCGCGCCTGCAGGTCGCGATCGCCCCGGCCGGAACCGGGAAAACGACCGCGATGCAGGTGCTGACCCGCGCGTGGACCAGCGAGGGCGGCATCGTGCTCGGTCTGGCGCCGACTGCTGCGGCCGCCGCGGTGCTGGGTGAGGAGATCCATGCTCCGACCGCGACGATCGACATGCTCACCACCCTCATCGACGACCCCATCGCGATCTTCGAACCCGACTCACCGGCCTGGCTGCGGCAGATTGATCACCGCACGTTGGTGATCATCGACGAGGCCGCGAAAGCCTCCACCCGCCAACTCGACACCGCCATACGGTTCCTGCTCGCCCGTGGCGCCAGCGTCCGCGCGATCGGCGACGACCAGCAGCTGGCGGCCGTTGCCGCCGGCGGCGTGATCCGCGACATCGCCCACGCCACCGGAGCCCTCACCCTGACCCAGGTCATGCGGTTCACCGATCCCGGTGAGCGCGCGGCCAGTCTCGCGCTGCGCGAGGGCGATCCGGCCGCGATCGCGCACTACGTCGACCACGACCGCGTCCACGTCGGCACCATCGGCACCGTCATCGAGGACGCCTTCCAGGCGTGGGCCGCCGACACCGCCGCCGGCCGCGACGCGGTGCTGCTGGCACCCACCCGCGACCTGGTCACCGAGCTGAACACCCGGGCCCGCGACGCCCGCCTGGCCCGCGACCCTGCCGCCCACGTCCGGAGGGAGGTCACGCTCGGGGACGGGCTGGCCGCCAGCGTCGGCGACATCATCACCACCCGCAAGAACGCCTACCGGATGCGGATATCCGCCACCGACCACGTCCGCAACGGCTACCGCTGGAGGGTGCGAGCCGTGCACGCCGACGGACGGATCACCGCCGCGCACATCGGATCCGGGCGGCTGATCACCCTGCCCGAGGACTACGTCGCCGACTACACCACCCTCGGCTACGCCACCACCATCGACGCCGCCCAAGGCCTCACCGTCGACACCGCGCACACCGTGCTGGTCGGCGGCGAGTCCCGCCAGCAGGCCTACGTCGCGCTCACCCGCGGCCGCCACGAAAACCACCTGTACGTCGCGACCGCCCACGACGGCGAGGACACCGCACCCGAAACCCTCGACGCGCTCCACCCGTCGACCGCCCTCGACGTGCTCACCGGCATCCTCGGCCGCGACGGCGCCCAGGTCTCCGCCACCACCGCCCAACGCCACGCCGAAGACCCCCGCGCCCAGCTCGCCCACGCCGCCCGCGCCTACACCGACGCGATCAGTGTGGTCACCCAACAGCGCACCGACCCCACCGCGCTGGAGCGCATCGACGCCGCGGCCGAACAACTCGCGCCGGGCCTCACCAGCGAGCCCGCCTACCCGACACTGCGCAAGCAGCTCTCGACCCTCGCGGTGGCCGGAAACGACCCCGTCGCCGTCCTCACCGAAGCGGTCACGCGCCACCAACTCGACACCGCCAACGACCGCGCCGCCGTCCTGAGCTGGCGCATTGACCTGACCAGCAACCGCGACGGCGCCGCCGACCCGTTGCCGTGGCTGCCCACCGTGCCCGCCGGCCTACTGGCCGACCCGGAATACGGCGAGCACCTGCGTACCAGAGCGCAGCAGATCACCGACCTGGTCGCCCAGATCGACACCACCGCACGAGCCTGGACCACCACTTCGGCGCCGATGTGGGCCAAACCCCTCATCGACACCAAACCGGACCTGCTGTCCTCGCTCACCATCTGGCGCGCCGTCCACGACATCCCCGACAACGATCGCCGCCTCACCGGACCCGAACAACTACCCGGCACCCTCGCCCATCAATCCCAAGCGGGCTTCCACTACGAGCTCGCCCGCGTCCTGGGCGACCGCGACACCGACACACGGCGCTGGCACGCGACCGCGACCGCGCTGGATCTACGGCTGACCGAAGACCCGTACTGGCCGGTGCTGGCCACCGAGCTGACCCGCGCCGCCGCAACCGGTCTCGACGTCCCCACCACCCTGCGCGCCGCGCACGAACAACGACCGCTGCCTCTCGAGCAGCCCGCGGCCGCGCTGCGCTGGCGCATGGCTGAGCACCTCGACGACGGCCACGACCGCGAATTCGTCGACCTCATCGCCGAATTCCGCAGCCAGGAACTGCGGGCACTGCGTGATGCCGCCCTCGCCCGTGAGGTCACCAGGCGCCACAACCACCTGCGGTACACCAACGTGCAGGTCGGACCCGACCGGCTCACCCTTGCCCTCCGAGCTCGCGAGCAGCTGATCGAGGACCACCGCCGCCGCGATGACCAAGCCGCCGACATCCGCACCGCCCAAGCCCTCGAACGTCAGAACACCGAACACACTCGCGACGAAGCCGCCGCGCGTGCCGCCTGGCGAACAGCACGCGACGATGCCGCGGCCCTGCGGTGGTGGCACAGCCGCCAAACCCGTCTCGAGCGCGAGCAGGCCGCCTCCGACGCTGAAGAAGCGCTCAACCAGGCCGCCGACCGCCGCGACGCCACCCGCGCGCAACTCAGCGAAGTGCGCGCCCGCATCGGTGCGCACGAATCCCTCTGGCCTCGCCTGCTCACCGAAGCCACCGACACCGCCGCGCGCAACAACGCCCTCGCCGACGCCGACCGCGAGATCGCCGCCGGCCAACACGACCGCGACCGCGCCGACGCATACCGCGCGCAGCAACGCGCCTGGGCTCAAGCCCCCGTCGACGAACAGCACCGCCGCGCCGAGCTTCCACCCGACCAGCTCGAACGGGAAAACCGTGCCCGCAACGAGATCCACGCCCAAGACAACCCTCTGCCTACCCGCAAGGAAATCGCCCAGCAGCGCGCCGAACAACGACGCCAGCAGCGTGAGGCCGAGCGGCAACGCCAGCGCGAGCGATGGGATACCCCGATCTTCGACAACAGCCCTTCCCGCGACACCGGCTACAGCCTGTAAGGCGCCGGGTCGCCCCGCCCAGGCTGCCGCGCCCTCCCTCGCGGGAGGGCTTGCCACACATCTCCGATCGCGACGCAGGTCAGAACGGGATGATCCGGGAGCAAGCTATAGAGATCGATTATCTAAGTGGTGACGACGGTGCGATGCCGACTTCGGTGGCAAGCGAGCGAAGCTCGTGCGGCAGCACCTCCCAAGGCGACCAGCACGCCCCACCGCAGCATCCGCCCCCTCCCGGCGGCCGCCGCCATTCCTCCCCCATTCCTCCCCGAATCCGGTGTTCTTCTTCGGTGTTTCCGTCCCGGCCCGAACTGGTTTCTCGACCACCCTTGAACCAGGTACGCAGATCGAGGGTGGTCGGGAAATCGGGAGCTTGCGCACGAAGGTGCGGGCCGGGACGGAAACACCGCAGCTCACCGAGCTGCCAGGGGTGGAGTAGCCCCTGGATTACCCCCGTCTACCGCTCGAATCCGCGGTCGCGGTGAGGCGCTGGCGGCGGCTTGCGGCGGTTGTTGGACTGTCCCGGGTTGGGTGGTGTCGGTGTCTGCGTTTGCCCGGTCGCACGCCGGACCGCCTGCGGGGCCGGTGCGGTCACGCGGCGGGGCTGGACTTCCTGCACGATCTGCCCGCGCTCGTCGTAGCTCACGCGCCCGGTGGCCGACAGCGCGATCCGGCGCGCGTTCCAGCCGTCGTATGCGTCTGTGATCTCGGCTTCGGTCGCGTCGCGGTCACCACCGGCCAGGACACGCTCAGCGCGTTTGGTCGCCGCCCACGCTGGTGACCCGTAGTTGCCGATGTGGGGCTTGCTCGGATCCAGACCGGCCGCGCGCATGTGGATCTCGGTCAACGCCTGCTTGGCTTCGACGAGCATCGACGCCGCGGTGCGGGCGCGGTCGGTGGCCTCCAGCATCTGCCCGACCGCCAGCAGGCAGTCCACCATCGCCTCGACCAATGCGACGTTGCTCGCCTGCGGAGACTTTGCCGCCCACACCATCCGCGCCACATGACGCAGGCCGGACCCGTGAACACCCCACGGGCGCCGCTGATTCGCAGGCTGCTGCCCCGCTCGCGCGAGCTGGCGTGACAGCGTGTGCAGCGGTCCAGGGCGTTTCTCGGTCTGCACCGACAGCGCCGCGAAAAGGCCGGCCGATTGCGACGCCAGCTTCGCCCACGCGTCGCGATCTTCGGACGGGATCTCGCGCGCGTACTGCCCGAACCGCGCCAGCTCCACAATGGCCTGCTGCTCGCTCATCCGCGAGTCGATCCCGCTGACGCCGCCGCGCCCCTGATGGCTTGCGGCGGTGATGGCACGCCACTCGGCCAGCGCTTCCTCGCGCGCCTCGAACGACCGATCCCAGCTCGCCCACACGCGGATGTCGGGCAGCGTCAAGTCTTTCGCCAGCCGCCCGCCACCATATTCGATCGACTTCTCGCGCTTGCCGTCCCGGTTCGTGCGCGGCGGCAACGCCACCTTGTACCCGATGACCTCGTCCATCCCACCCGCAGCGAAGCGCGGGCTGATGATGATGCCCGCGGCTCGGACCTCCCGGATCCACTCCGCCTCACTCGACGAGGCCACCGCAAGGGCACGCACTCGACGCTCCAGCGCTTCCCGATCGGTTTCCGGAACGCCGAGACGTTCGGCGCGGGCCCGCTCAGCAGGTTTGGTGGCCCGCTCCGCGCCGCCCTCCTCCCGCGAGGCCAGCACCCGCAGCCCGTACTTGTGCTCCAGCTTGTTGCACGCGTCCTGCGCCCGCAGGAAGTCCAGATACCGGTCCGCGAGGCTGCCGTCCGGCAGCACCACGCCCATCGCCACATGAATGTGGTCACCACCGGACTCGTTGAGCCCGTGATGCATCGCCGCCCATCGCGCGTCCGGCACACCATCGCTGCGGCCGGTGAACCCCATCAACCGCATGAAGTCGTTCGCGATCCCGCGCCACGTCTCATCCGACAGCTGCCCCTCGCTCGCATCCAGCGTCAGCGAGCAATGCCAGGTGTTGTGGTCGCTGGTGGCCTGCTCGTAGGCGGCCTTGCGATCCATGCCCTGAGCGATCAACGCCTTCGCCTGCTTGTGGTCGGTCACCAACACCGGCGCCCCACGCAACAACGTCTGGCGCGGACTATCCAGCAGCCGCGCCAACTCCACCGCCTGCGCCTGGGTGATCCGACCGGCGTAGACGGCCATCGTCACCACATCACCGGCCAGCACTCGCTGATCACGGTGTTCGTTCTTGCGCCCCGGACCCGCGAGGTACCACAGCAGCTGCCGCATATACGAGCCCTTGCGGATGTTCGGGATCACGACGGCATCACCCGTCCAAATCGGCGGCGGCCCACTCGTTGTCCACGTCCAGGTCCTCCTCGGCGATCGACACCGCCGACACCGCCGGAGCCAACCCCATCACCCACCGCGCCAACGCATCCAACTGCAACGACGCCCGCGTCGCCGCAACCACCGCCACCGCGATCCCCTCCGCCAGCTCACGGTTCTGATGGGAGTACCGCACCAGCTGATTCAGGTTGTTCATCGCCCCCCGCACCTGATCATCGAGTTCCAGCACCCGCAGCGCCGCATGCGCCCGCCCGACCTCCGTGCTCTGCCCGCCCAGCGTGGTCTCCACCAACAGCCGCGGCACGCTCATCCCCGCCGCCTCCGCCCGTGCGGTCAACTCCGCCTGCTCGGCATCCGACAGCTTCACCACCTGTCGGTGTGGTCTGCCCCCAGGCACATTCGCCGCGCGCACGCGCCTCGCCTGTGCCTGCCGATTCGGCGACTCCCCTGCCATCCGCAGCCCTCCTCCAGCCCAGCGCAGCGACCACCCGAAACCGGGTGGGGTGCACGATTAGTGCACCTAAAACTTAGCTCGCTACCGCGAGTTCTGTTCCAGGATAACCCGATCCGCTCGGAATCCCGGACCGACCGAAACGGGACCGCACCGCGCGGCCGATTCCGATGCGGCAGGGCAGGTCTCGCGGCTACCGTCGCGGGCATGGCTGCATCGCATGGGGAGCGCGCCGACGAGCTGGCGGCGCAGGCGAATCGAGAACTCGAAAAGGCGCTCGCGTCGAGCGTGGACCTGTTGGACGGCGGGTGGGCCACCTACGCCGGAACCGGCCGGGAGGCCGCCGATCGGGTCATGTGGGAGCGGGTGCGAGCGCTCCAGGCGCAAGCGCAGATCCACGCGACCCTGGCCCTCAACAACACCGCCTACCTGCGCGGGTAGTGTTCTGACACGACGAGACCCCGGCGGCTACCTTCCGCCGGGGTCTCGTCTTCTGTTTGGAGCTGGTGCTACTTCCGCAGTTCGATCACCCGGGCGCCCGTGCCCGCGTGGCGCTTGGCGTCGTCCTCCAGCCAGTTGCGCACCGAGGTGAAGCCGATCTTCAGGTCCCGCGCGATCCGGCTCGCCCCGTGCTCGGGGTGCTCGTCGTGACGGGCCAGCACGTGCGCGATCTGCTCGGCTGAGGAGCGTGCTCCGGTCGAGCGGCGCACCTCGTGCGCCCGGTTCCACACCGCCGCGGTGATTCCGGCCGGCGGTGCTCCGTGGGTCTCTGCGGGGTGCTCCGTAGCACCGGTCTGGGTGCTACGCGGGGTGCTCCGTTCAGCGCGAGCGTGCTCCGTAGCAACCCGGCGGTGCTCTGCGGGCTGCTCCGCAAGGCGATGCGCAACAGCGGAAGTGCTCCGCAGGGTGCTCCGCACGGGCACCGGAGTGCTCCGCTGGCTGCTCCGTAGAGGGGCCGGACTGCTCGGTTCGTGCTCCGCAGGCTGCTGCGTAGCAGTCGCCGGGCGCTCCGTAGCAGGGTGCTCCGTAGCGGTGCTCTGCTGCTCGGTGACCCGCGTAGCAAGGTTCTGCGCGGGCTGCCGGACCGGCGCGGTCTCCTCGGCACCTGACTGGCCTGCCACGGGCTCTACCAGCCTCTCAGCGGTCGCAGGCGTGGTCTTGGTGTCGTCCGGCTCGACTGCACGGGACGCGGTTTCCGGCGCGCTGGCCGGGGTGCTGCGCTGCTCGGCAGGGTGCTCCGTAGCCGGAGGGGTGCTCAGTTCGTGCTCTGCACGGTGCTCCGCAGACTGCTCCGTAGCAATGCTCTGCTGCTCCGCAGAGTGCTCCGTAGCAGCCGGGGCGCTCTGCTCAGCGGGCTGGGTGCTCCGCACGGATACCGGGGTGCTCTGTTCGTGCTCCACAGCAGCAACCATCGGGCGCTGCGGAGCAGGTGCTCCGTTCGGGTGCTCCGTAGCGATGCTCCATCCGCCGGGCTGCTCCGCTCCGCGCTGCTCCGCGACGGGCTTGGTGGCCGGTTGCGCGACGCGGCTGAGTTCGGCCAGGCGGTCGTTGATGTCGTCATCGGCGGGCACCTCCGCCGACGCGACCGCGATGGCGGCGCCGAGTCGCTTGGACACCGCGTCCTGAGCGACCAAGGCGACGCCGATCATGATCGGCGCGACCGCGTGCACCGCGGCGTCGAACCAGGCGTGCACACGCAGGTACGGGTAGGTGTTCAACGTGATGGTCGCCGCCAGCAGCACCGCCTCGGTCCACCGGATCAGGGTCTCGCCTTCGGTGATCTTCCAGCGGGCCACCGCGTTGCCGGACACCATGAACACCACCAGCACGGTGGAGATCAAGCCTTCGAGCAGGTAGCTGGCCCAGTACAGCGGGTCGGTGGCGCCGCCGGGTGCGACGTTGTGCTGCACGTTGACCGCTGACCACACCATCGCGGCGGCCACGACGCCGGCCAAGGCGCGGCCGGACCACTTCTTGATGCGGTACAGGTTCGCCAGCTGCGCGTGCGGGCTGGCCTGGCGCCGCTGCTCCGCCAACGCGCGGCGGGCGGTCACCAAGTCCTGGGCATCCGCGCGCAGGATCTCCGCGTGCGCGCGACGCACCTGCTCCGCGGTCGACTCGGCGGTCTCGACCTGCGCGAGGCGTTCCAGGCGTTCGTGCTCGCGGATCCGCTCTGCCACCGCGCGATTGGCCGCGAGCTCCGCCTCCGACAGTGCTGCGGTCAGAGCCGGGTCGGCCTGGTGCGCCAGCCGTTCCCGCGCGGTACGCACCCGATCGGGCAGGGCACCGACGACCAGGCTGTCGCCATCAGGGGGTGTGGTTCGGGGTTTCAAGCGAGAGAACATCAGCGGGAACCTTTCTCGGTGGTGGTCGCGGCGTCGAGAGCGCGTTGCAGGGCGTCGAGCTGGGTGGTGTGGGCGGCTTGAATGCGGGCGATTTCGGCGGCGTGGTCGGTGCGCAGCTGCTCACGGTCAGCGCGGGCCTCGCCGCGGGCGCTGATCAGTTCTTCACGCAGGCGACCGATCTCGGTGCGATCGGCGGCGGCCTGGGCCTTCGCTTCCTCGCGGATGGTGTCGACCTGGGCGCGCAGGTCTTCTCGTTCGCTGCGGGCCTGCTCGCGCACCTGAGCGAGATCGGTACGCAACCGGTCGGCCTCGGTGCGGGCATCGGCGGCGGCCTGTTCGGCGACGGCTTGGGCGGACGCGGCGCGGACGCGGGCCTGCTCGGCTTCGTCGCGGGTGTCGTTGGCTTGGGTGATCTGCAGGGCCGCATCGTGCTCGACGCGGTCGATGCGCTCGGCTGCCGCGCGTTCGGCGGCGGCGATGCGTTCGGCTGATTCTGCCTCCACCGCGGCGATCCGGGAAGCCGATTCGCTTCGCACCTGCTCGACCTCGGCGCGCGCGGCGTCGACGAGAGCCTGATACTCGGCTATCCGCGCGTCCCGCTCGGCCTGCGCCTCGGTGACCCGGGCGGCGGCGTCCCGCTCGGCTTGCTCGGCGCGAGCGTGCGCGGCTTGCTCGGCTGCCGCGATTCGGGCATCGGCATCGCTGCGCGCCTGCTGAGCCTCGCCGCGGGCCGCATCGACCGCGGCCTGATGCTCAGCGATACGGACGTCAGCCTCGGCCAGGCGTTCATCTCGCTCAGCGAGGGCGTCCAGCGCTGCGCCCTCGGCAAGCTCCTTGTCCTCCAGGGCCCGGTCACGTTCGCGGCGGGCGGCGATGGCCTCGGCCTCGACCTCGGCCGCTGCGGCGCGAGCGGCGTCGACCTCGGCTTGGGCCTCGGCGCGGATACGGGTCACCTCCGCAACCGCGGCATCCGGATCCCCGGCGGTGGCCACGATCTCGGCGACACGGTCGACCAGCTCGGTCTGCTGGCGGCGGTGGGCGGTGGTGACAATCTCCCACTGCGCCAACAGTTCCGACAGGCTCGCACGCGCCGACGTCACCGGCCGCGGCGCCGGACGCTGAGCCTTCGGCGTGGCACCGCCGGCGGCCTCCAGCTGCAGCTCACGTCGGCGCTGGAACGCCGTCGCACGGTCGTGGCGCCGCCGCTCCCCGTCCGGATCGACATGGAACTCCCCGCAGTATTCCGACCTCCGACCCCGGCCCGGCGAGGCGGGCGGCAGCGGGTGCCCAGCCACCACCCAATCCCCGGTCGCGGCGTCATAGTCGACCGGGAACTGGCATACGCGCTGCTCAGCGGCAGCATCGCCCCCGGTCTCCCCCGGGGCCGTCTCTGAATTCGTCACCCCTCAATCCTACCATATCCGTTTATGTTTATAGTTTTTACGTTGAAGTTTTACGTTTTAACAGAAACTAAATTCCGCCTGATGTCGCTCGCCGGTCGCTGACCGATGCGAGGGTGACGACCTGGGCGTTCGCGGAACGCCGATTGGTGTACCTGGGGTTTTCGGGGCTATCGGCTCCCTCCATCGGCCTATAGGCGGTGTGGTCCATATGGTGGATATTGGCCATATGGCAGATACCTGGAGTACGGGCGGTATGGGTATCGGTATGGCGTAGGGGACAGTTCACGCGGGTCGTGCCTGGTCGGCGCCTCGCCAGTAGGGGCGTATACGCCATATGGGCCATGTATGACCTGGTCAGCGGTGTTTCCTACGCGCCATATGGGCTGTACGGCCGGTAGGGTGCCGTGGTGTCCACGCTTCTCAGCTGCCCAGGATGGTTCGAATGACGGTTACCGCGGTGATGAATCTCAAGGGCGGGCCGGGCAAGACCACGCTGGTCAACGGTCTCGCGCACGCGGCCGCCGCCCGGGATGAGGACGTCCTCGTCGGTGATGTCGACCCGCAGGGCAACACAACCAGCCACCTCACCGGCCACAACGCCCGCAACCTTCCGCCGACGGGCACGCTCGCCGATGTCCTGGACCGGCGGGTGAACCGGCCGCTGGAGGAAATCGTCATCCCGGCGAAGACCAGGGATCGGATCTTCGTCGCGCCGAGCGGGTTCGAGGAGATGCAGGAAGTCCAGGACACGCTGCTGGGCCAGACCGGCGGGGAGCTGTCGGTGCGCCGGGCGTTCCGGGAGGCACGCAAGAACGGCCGGGTGCTGTTCGACTGCCGCCCCGCGGTCGACCTGATCACCCGCGCCGCGATGCTCGCCTCCGAGAACGTCCTGATCGTCGTGGCGCCCGAGTTCGACCACATCGAAGGCATGATCTCGGTGTTCGGTGCGATCAACGACCTCTACGAGTTCGCCGATCACGAGCTGAGGGTCGCCGGTGTGGTCATCAACCTGATGGATTCGACACGCAAGGACCACGCCGAGAACGTCGACTACATCCGCCAGTACTGCGCCAACGCTGGCGTGCCCGTCCTGGGCCAGCCGATCCCGCAGCTGGCCGATATCTCCCGGCTCACCAACGCGGGCCTCGGAATGGACCAGCACCCCCGCCAGACCGCCCGCACACGGTGGCTGGCAGACAACTTCGCCACCATCCTCGACGGCATCGACAAGGAGGCATGATGACGATCCCAAAGCCCGAGCTGCCGGAACCGGCATCGGCCCCCGCACCGAGACGCAACCCATTCGGTCCCCGCAACCCACCGCCGCCGCCCGAACCCGAAGAGCCGCAGCCCACGGACCATAGGGGCCATATGGGCAATAGGGACAGTAAGCAGCCGCGGCGCCCGAAAAGGCCGGCGGACACGACCGACATCCTGCTGTCGGTGCCGACCGAGCTGAGCGAACGCCTGGAATCGGTGCTGGCCTACACCTACCCGCACACCGGAGTGAAGACCAAGCAGCAGTTCATCCGCGCCGCGATCGCACGGGCCTGCGCCGAACACGAAGCACGATTCAACGACGGCGACCCGTGGCCACCGGTCCCCAAACCCAAGACCCCGTAGGGGCCATATGGGCAATAGGGAGTAGGGGTCGCCATAGAACTCGCTCCCGCACGCGCGTAGGGAGCTCTTTCCCCAGGGAAAGGGGCTCATTCCCGCCGAACCTTGCGGGCCAGCTCGCGGCGGGCGGCCGCGGCGGCGGCACGATCGGCGGCTGCCGCGCTGATAGACCGCTGCCCAGCGGCGGCCGCGATCGCGAGCGCTGCGGCGCGGCCCGGGGAATCCGGCGCGGCAACGACTTTGGCCATGGCTTCGGCGCGGCGCTGCTCGTTCTCCGCCCGCTGGCGAGTCTGGTGCTCCAGCTCGAGGCACGCTTCTCGGGCACGGTCCAGCAGCATCGGCGGTTCGTCGACCGGTGTCGAGCTGAGCAGGTAGGCCAGGTAGGCGTAGGGGTCGCGGGGCCGGTCGAAGATTCGGCGGCCCGACAGGTACACCTCGTCGAGGGCGGCGTGCACGTCGTCGGCCTGCCACCCGGCCAGCGCTCGGCGTGTCAGCACGGCCGCCAACCCCTGGACCCCTAGCTGCCGTACCCACAGCGGATTTCGGGCGTCAGCGCGGACTCTGGCCCCCAGTAGCAGGGCTCTGGAGTCGTACGAGCGGACCTTCTTGCGCCGCCCCTTCTCGTCCTGGCCGCGCGTAGCGCGTCCTTTCATCACGTTCTGTGGTGGAGAAACTACTTTTGGGCGTGAGAGAAAACGCGTACCGGAGCTTTGCCCCGGTGGGGTGCCAAAACCCTGGTGGAGCAAGGTTTCGACGGCTTCGTTATCCACAGGCAGAGTGGATGATTCGTGCAGTGCGGACACGGCGGCCCAGCCGCGGGCACGGTCTCCGCGCCGCCAGGAGTCCAGCCGCTCGAGGCGGGTGCGTTGGCGTCCACGGAACACCACCGTGCGGGTACCGAGTGCTTTGGTGAGGCGGCGGCAGCGGTGGATCGTCGATTCACTGCGCAGGGTCACGGCCTGCAGCTGGTCGATGGTGACCCGGGAGTTGCGGCCGGTCGCATAGTCAGCGCCGCCGGACTCGGCGATGAGGTAGTTCGCGAACGTGCGCCGGCCGACCGAGTCCACCTTCTCCTCGGCGCGCAGCTGCGCGTAGTGCTCGTCGTAGAGCGCGAGGTTGTGCGCGATCCACCGCTCACGCGACCACCAGCACGCCGGGACTGCGTTGTAGACGTCCTCAGCCAACTCAAGGCGCAAGGGAGGCAGCGGGAAGAGCCCAGCCACCAACGCAGGACTATTCCGGCGGCGTGTTGGCCGGAGAGCACAGTATTTCCGCAGGCCAGGCGGGGTGTAAGAATCGTTACTACGGACAAGGGTGTGTTCACGTGCCCCTGAATCAGCGCGTGCGTTACCCTGAGACCTGTCGTGCAAAGACATGATCCCTTCGGGGAGCGGTGCCCTCGGTGTGCAAGACCGGGGGCATTTCCGCGTTTATGAGGTTGTGTGGTTCGGGCAGCCTGCCCGCTCAGGTCGGGTCAGCTACGCGCATTCCTTCCGAGTCACGTCGAGGTCCAGTGCTTCTTGGCTGGCTATGTCAGTCTCCGGCAGACCCAGTTCCCGCCGGAGCGCTCGCTCGAAGAACTCTCGCTTCGTAAGCCCGCGCTCCCGGATCGCCTGATCACAGGCATCCAGAAGGTCAATGGACAAGCGGACACCGGACAGCTTGGAGGGGGGCATGGACACGGGTCTAGCCATGGCGGTTAACGCTAACGAGTGGTCGGGGAAAGTCTCGCCGACACGCCGCAGCGGATTCCACATGAATCTTGGGAATCTCCGACTTCACGCGACGGTGGCCTTGTCGATCAGGTCTCGAACGTCAGCTGCATCCAGGAGCTGACGGACGCCGACCAGGCGAGAGATATGGAGCAAGGCTGAGTCGTGGATTTCCTGTGCAGAGTGTCGGGTTGCGTTGGAAGCGACGGCATCTCGGATGACCCATGGGGCGTAGCCCAGTTCGAAGGCGTCAAGGGCAGTCTTGAGAACGCAGGCGTCTGTTGCGATTCCGCAGATAATCAGGTCCGTGACTTCCAGCTTCCGAAGCAGCTCTATTCCCTCGGCAGTCAGGGCGGTGTAGACGGTCTTGTCCAGGGTGTAGGCATTTGCCCTGGTTGTCAGTGGTGTGAGGTCGTCGACGATGTCGGTCTCGGGTGGCCCGTAAAGCGCACGCCACCCGATCAGCTTCTCCCAAGGGGAGCCCTCGTAGTTCCAGTACCGCGTGAAGATTGTTGGGCGCCCGGTCTCGGCCCACCGAGTAGCCAGATCAGCGATCACGGGTACGGCGTGGGCCGAATGCTGGTTGACGAAGCCGTTCTGTGCGTCGACGACCAGGAGAACCGAATTTTCGATGGACGGGGTCATTTCCCAGCCTCCTTGAGTGCTTCCATTGCCAGGCTCATCTGGCCGGGTAGTCCGCTGGTGGAGACGATGGCGGCGCGCATCTGCTGGTGTTGGCCTGTCTCCTGTGGGCGCGGCGTCAGCAGGACAGAGCGGGCGGCTCGCAGGAACGCGTAGCCGTAGCGGGAGCAGACCTCGGGATCTTGGCCGGCCTCGACCTGTTCGTTGATGTGTGCGGTGAGCGCCCAGATGGCCTGGAGGCCGATCTCAAAGTTGACGAGGTCGCCTTCAGGGAGAGCGCGAAGCGGGTCGTGCGGGTGGTAGACGACGCCGGACCAACTCGCCCAGGCGCTGGAGACTCCGGGAGCGCCAAAAGATTTCATCTCGGGCGGCTGGTAACCAGCTGTCAGGAGTTCGTGCTCCACACGTTCCCCGGTGACCTGTGCGGCAGCAGCGTCGCTCAGCTCGCGGTCGACGAGGACCCGCGGCGCGCAGATGAGCCGTAGACCGGTTTCAAGCGTGGTGCCAAGCCAGGGTGCCGAGTAGACCCAGTAGAGGCTGAGTACGTAGGCAGCGTCTATGCGGGAGCCGACCAGACTGCTCAACACCTGCCCGGCCCACTCCAAGTTCTCGGAGTAGGAGCGATACCGCCAAAGTGCCAACGTGGTCACGTCGGGGACATCGAGATCCTCGACGAGATGAATGATGGCGGTGCCCCACGGCCAGATGGTCAGGGTGGCCTCGCCATCGACATCGGGAAGCGGCATTGCCCAGCAGGAGGTTTTGCCGAGGTAGCCCACCACTTCGGTCATTTGGAGACGGTCGCTGAGTTCGCTTGCCGCCGCAGTGTTGCCGATGCGCGCCGCTATGAACTTGTGCGAGCGGACTCCGAGACGAGCACCTGCCGTGGGTACGAGTGCGCCTACGGCGACCAGCACATCACCGGGTGGGGTCGTCGCGGTCTCCCAGGAGGCAATGTGCCCGGCCTCTATCGCCCTGCCCAGCACGGCGCTGAGAGCTTCGGCGAAGGCTGTTGGAGACATTCCCGCTGAGGAGCGAGCAATTGCGATGCGGTTTCTCGCGATAGCTGCGTAGTCGGGGTGATAGCTCGAACGGCGAGTATGCAGGCCAGTGACAGTTCCGGGGCTTCGGGGGAGTCGACTGACACTCACCCTGCCTCCTTCACCGACTTGCGCGGCGCAGGAGCGGGGTACTCAAGCCCCATGTTGGCGTAGACGTCCATCATCTGAGTTTCCAGGCGTGCTACGCGTTCTCGGAGGTCTTCGAGCTCATCCTCGTGGGACTGCTGTTCCGGTTCGGCCGCGGCGCGGACGAAGCTCCCCACGCCGTGAAACGTCTCGATCAATCCATCGTTTCGGAGTTCGTCGACTGCTCGATCCACCGTATTGAGCGCGACGCCCCACTGTTCCATGAGGCTCGCCTTCGTTGGGATGCGGTCCCCAGGGGAGTACTCGCCGCTGGTTATGCGGCTGCGCAGATCATCTGCGATCTGCAGGTAGCGAGGTCGGCCAGGTTTCGTGCTCACCACCTAAGAGTAAGTCCCCGTGAGTCACCTACGTCAACTGATAGACACCATTGACTCAACTAGGTGACGCTGATTCACTTAAGTGACTGGCTGGAATCAGCGAAAGGGGAAGTTCATGGCAATCAAGCAGTCCGAGAGGTGGACTCCGGCGATCTGGCGGCGCGCGGCCTCGCTGGCGATCCCGGCGGTGCTCGAAGTCCGCGGGCACATGGTCAGCGAGGAGACCGCCCACCACGCCGACTACGTCGGCCAGGACCGATGGGTCGTCGATTACCTGCCGGGCCGTCAGCTGACATGGGAGCAGGCGCGGGCGGCGATGCGGATCGCGGTGGCGCCCGACCGGATCGAGGTCGAACGGTGGGCGAACCTCCTGGGCCTGACCGCTGCCGAGGCCAGGGGTTTCGCGGCGCTGCCTGTGGGGGTGGCGTGATGGTGCGCGAGCGAGTGGTCGACGTGGTGATCCCGGTCGTGCCGGACTCCGGCGGCAATGGGATCGGTGTGGTCGGTGCGATGGCCAGCCTGTTCGGTGCGGTCGTTGTTCTCGCTGGCATCACCTGTGTGGTCGTGTCCTGCACCGACTTCGGGCCTGGCAGCACGATCCCGACCGGCAACGGATGCGCCCCGTTCTGCACCGCGACCGTGACCGCGACTCCGGGTGCGGGGGTGGCGCGATGACCAGCACCAACCTGCTCGGTCCGGTGGTCTACCGCGATCGTGCGTGCAACGGGATCGACCAGGACGTGTTCTTCCCGCATGCCTCGCGGCCGAAGGAGATTCGGCGCGCTCAGGAGATTTGCGGGCGCTGCCCGCGGTTGGCCGAGTGCGCGGAGTGGGCGGCTCCGCTGGTGCGCTCGGGTGCTCTGTCCGACTGCGTGATCGCGGCGGTGAAGGTACCGGCCGCCCACTCCAACTCCAACAGACGCCGCCGCCGCGACGCGGCCGCCGATCAGCTGGAGGCCGTCGCCGCCAGCACCACCCAGATTGAGGGGGCAGCCTGATGGACCGCAGTGTCAAAGACCCTGGTAAGGGCGATTCTTCGGAGTGGAAAGAGCTGATCGCGGTTTCGGCGGCCATTGGTGCCGGTGAGGCGGTCGGCGTATCGATGCGGGTTGGTGAGGCCCTCTACGCCGACACCCCGCAGGACATCCCGTGGAACCCGCTGTCGCTGGCACTCAACTTGGCGACGGGTCATCTGGAGTGGACCGGCGCGGACACCGGCGGCGCGGTCACGCTCGTGGCCGGTGCCGCCGTTGGCGTGGGCCTGGCGACGCTGGGCTACCGCAAGGTGTGCGCGAAGTGCCGTGCGCTGGCCTGGCGGCGCAAGCGGTCTCGTGAGCGGATCGATTCGCAGGCCCGGTGGATGGCGCGTGGGCGGGAGCTGGCCGACATGCGCCGCGAGGCGATCCTCAAGGACGCCACGACCAAGCTGAAAGTCCAGCTTGGCGAGGGTGATTCCCCGGGCGTGACGATCGGGCGTGGGGTGGCCGACAAGGCGATGCTCTACGCCTCCTACGAGGATCTGCACCTGGACATTTGGGGGCCGCGCTCGGGCAAGACCACCAGCCGCGTGATCCCGGCGGTGATGGAGGCCATCGGCGCGGTGGTCGCCACCAGCAACAAGCGTGACGTCGTCGACGCCACCCGCGCGGCCCGCTCCACCGGCGGCCGCCAGGTGCACGTGTTCGACCCGCAGGGTGTGGCTGATGAACCGTGCACCTGGTTCTGGGATCCGATCGCGTGGGTGCTGGGTGACGACGACGGCGCGGGCGCGCAGGAACGCGCGGCGGAGCTGGCCGGCCATTTCGCCGCCGGTACCAGCGACAGCGACCGCCGTGATGCGTTCTTCGAGCCCGAGGGCGAGGACCTGCTGGCGGGGCTGTTCCTGGCCGCCGCGTTGGCCAAGCAGCCGATCACCCAGGCGTTCGAGTGGGTGACCGCAGAGGACGACAAGGCGCCGATCGACATCTGCAAGAAGGGCGGATTCCGGCTGGTCGCGGCGTCGCTGTCGGCGCAGTACTACGCGCCGGAGAAGCAGCGCGCGGGCGTGTTCGGCACGGCCAAGAAGATGGCGTCCTGCTTGAAGTACTCGCGCATCCACCCGTGGGTGTGCCCGCCGCAGCAGGGTGAGCGCCCGCGTACCGAGTTCGACGCCGCGGAGTTCGTGAAGTCCAAGGACACGCTGTATCCGCTGTCGAAGGAGGGCAAGGGCTCTGCGGGGCCGCTGGTCACCGCTTTGTGCGCGGCGGTCGCTGCGGCGGCGGAGCGGGAGGGCACCCGCCACGGCGGGCGGTTGCCGGTGCCGTTGCTGATCGTGCTGGACGAGGCCGCCAACATCGTGCGCTGGGCCGATCTTCCCAAGCAGTACAGCCACTTCGGTTCTCGCGGTGTGGTCGTCATGACGATCCTGCAGTCGTGGGCCCAGGGCGTGCGCTGCTGGGGGCATGAGGGCATGACCGCGCTGTGGTCGGCGGCCAACATCAAGACCCTCGGTGCGGGCCTGGACGACGCCTCCTTCTTGCGGGATCGCGCGGAGCTGATCGGCTCTCATCACGAGCTGACCACTTCGGTGTCCAAGGGCCAGGGCGGGCGCTCGACCTCGACCAGCCGCACCACCGAGCCCACCTTGTACGCCAGCGAGATCGCGGCCATGCCCAAGGGGCGGCTGCTGGTGTTCGCCTCGGGGCACCGCCCGACGCTCGCGGCGACTGTCCCGTGGTGGGACCGCCCGTACGCGGCCGAGATCCAGGCCGCGCTCGACGAACTCGAACACTCCCACACCACTGCTGAGGGCGAGCGCCCGCGTCTGCGCATCGTGCCGCCTCACACCGATGAAGAAGGGAAGACGGCATGACCGCCACCGTGAACGACACCCAGACCACCACCGAGGCAACCGAGGCCGCCGAGACCGTCGAGGCGGCCGAGCAGGTGGTGCCGCAGATGGATCTGGGGCAGTTGCCGAACGCGGCGGTCCGCAAAGCGGTCCTCGCGCAGATCAACGCGCAGGCCAAGGACATCGCCGACGGTGTGGTCGCCGAGCTGCTGACCCCGGAAGTCATCGCCGGGATGCGGGAGACCGCGATCCTCGAAGCGCAGGCCGCACTCGAACCGGCCGCCGAACCCGAACCGGAGCCGGAACCCGAACCGGAGCCCGAACCGGAACCGGTGGAGGAGAAGCCGCAGCGGAAGTTGCATTTCCGCACGTTGGACGCGTTCGTCACCGGCTACATCGCGCACGTGTTCCGCCGCGAGGTCACCGCGACCGGCAGCGAGAAGAAGACGCGGTGGTGCCCGCGCTGGTGGGACCACGGCGAGGCCGTCGCGGTGTTCGACGCGCTGTGGAGCGCGTTCGAGCACCTGCGGCTGGGTGAGACCGACGAGATGTCCACGTTCCTGCTCACCCACGCCTACCCCGCGCTGGACCGGATCTTCGCCCTCGACGGTCCTTTCCAGTTCTGCTCGGTGGAACGCGGCCACTCGACGAAGCTGGTGGCGCTGCCGACGATCCTGGCGCCGGAGGGCATGTTCGAAGACGGCCACGCCCACGATGAACCGGCCGGGACGACGAGCGCTTCGGGGCTGATCGTGCCCGCACCGCCGATCGGGCGCCGCGAATTCGTCGTGAGCTTCCCCGAATGAGTGCCCCGGCACGCCACGGCCCTGCGGGGTCGTGGGAGCGGGTCACCGAGGCCCTGGAACGGGCGGTCGGGCCGGGCCGCCCCGCCGGGTCCTGGGTCAAATACTGCTGCCCGGTACACGAAGCCGACGGCCGCGGGCACCGCCCGAGCCTGGGCGCGAAGTACATCCGCGACATGGGCCGCACGAAAGTCCGCTGCTATGCGGGCTGCTCGGATGAGCAGGTCCTCGAAGCGGTCGGCCTGCGGGTCAAGGACCTCTACGACGCCCCGCTCGAACGCGGCCGCCACCGCGGGCGTGCTCGCACACTACGCTCGCGGCCGCGTCCGCAGCGGGTCTCGCGTGCTGATCAGGCCCTCGGTGCGGCGGGTCTGCCGCTGGTGCAGCCCAAGCGGCCGGATCTGGGTGCGCAGACCTCGCCGTGGAAGCGGGTCGCGGTCTACCCGTACTTGCGCGCCGACGGCACCGTCGCGGGGGGGGGGGGGGGGCAGGCATCCCCCAAACACCCCCGCCCCCGCCAACGAAATAAGCACACACCGTGGTACCACCCCCCCCACCCCCCCGAGGGCGG